>CAWUJR010000060.1:0-13120 GCA_963922375.1 uncultured Robbsia sp. | reverse complement strand
ATTTAGATCGGGACTGTTTCTTGGAGGAGGGTCAAGGGCGGGCGATGGCAGCTCGCCGCGTGGTTTGACATGAGCCCGTTCCTCAACAAGGAACTCATCCTGAAAACCGCCGCGACCCACTCGCGATTTTCGGCTCGCAGGCGCGATGCGCTGTGACGAACGGATGACATCCTGCAAATTAGGGTATGACCTTGTAACTCTGGGACAAAAGTGTCAGCGCGGACGCAAAGGGTAAACACGGGCTCGTTCAAATTTGAAACATATCCGCCATTTTCAGCCGGAAAGGATGCCGACCCCTCGCCGAAGAAAGCCTTGCCGACGCAAGAAAAATGAGCGCAAATTTACGGTTTCGGTAATTATTTCCTGAAAACCAGAGATATTCTCTGAATATTCCAAATGTATCGCCGTGGGCGGTAACGCACACAGAAAGCCATTTCAAAATTGAAACAATTTGGGTTTTCCGGCGATATTTTCCGCGAAACCCTTGTCCATCAAAGCGCGGCTATTTTTGCTTTCGATATTCGAAAAGCTGGCATAGAAATCGCATATACCCCATACGACCGTTTAACTCAGGATGGTCAGTGTGCGCCGACCTGCTGTCTCCGCCTTCGAACGAAGTAGGGATCGCGGTCACTCAATTGAGCGGTCGCGCGGCCGCCATTCATATGGATAATGCAATGCTGGAACGTTTCATCACGAAAATTGTATCGCCGGAATTTGCTCACAAAAACGGCCTGCATTCGGTTCACCCTGCTTCTAAGCAAGCGGGTAGTTCCAGTCCATTCGAATTGGTCCATCTGCCTGCGGGCCATGTGATCTACGATTGCGGCCAGAAAATAACGTCGGTGTATTTCCCGGTGACGGCTGTCGTGTCGCTGATGTTATTAATGAAAAACGGTGCGACGATGGAAATCGCATCGGTGGGAGAGGAAGGGCTGATCGGTCTGCCGCTGGTGATGGGCGGCACGACAATGCCGAGCCGCGCTGAAGTGCGCACGGGTGGACTCGCCTACCGTATGAAGGCAGCAGATTTGGTCCGCGATTTCGGCGAGTTCCCGCTGCTCCGTTCCGCGATCCTGCGATTCGCGCAAACGTTGTTGACTCAGGTGTCGCAGTCGTCTGCGTGCAATCGCCACCATTCGGTGAATCAACAGTTGTGCCGCTGGTTGCTGCTGGCGCTGGATCGCACGAAGTCCGATCACCTGCTGATTACGCATCAAGCGATCGCCCATATGCTGGGTGTGCGCCGCGAAGGTGTGACCGAAGCCATCGGCAAGCTGGAGCAGGCAGGTATCGTGTCGCACTCGCGTGGGCGCATTACGGTGTTGAGCCGTGCGCGCCTGGAAGCATCATGCTGCGAGTGCTATGGCATCGTCAGCGGCGAATTCAAGGATCTGCGTGAACGTTCGCGTCAACTCGCCGATACGGATGAATTGGTCGAGCGATCGCTATACGAAGTGCGTCAGCGTCCTGAAACGTTGACGCGCCGTGAGACGGCCGGCAACATCGGCTAAGGTTCAGATGGGAGGCGGAGGCGTCAGGAGCGAAGCGGGGAATGCTGCCGTGTTCGGCCGTAATATGTCCTGCGCCCGTTTCAACCCCACCACGATCGCGTCCAATGCGCGATCACGCCCGGCGCTATCGGTTTGCCGCAACGCAAACGCGGGATGATACGTCGGGACGATCCATCGGCCGTCATGCGCGATCGGTTCGTTCAGATGTTCGCTCAGCGAAACCCGTTGCGCGACCACACTTGACAATGCAGTCGCGCCCAGCGTCACGATCACGAGCGGCCTTACCGTCGTCATTTCTGCTTCGAGCCAGTGACGACAGGCCAACATCTCTTGTTGTTGCGGCGTTTTATGAATGCGACGCTTGCCACGAGGCTCCCATTTGAAATGCTTCACCGCATTGGTCAGATAAATGTCGGCGCGGGCGATACCGGCACGGTCGAGTGCCTGATTCAATACCTGGCCGGCAGGGCCGACGAACACGCGCCCGGCCAGATCTTCTTGATCGCCGGGTTGTTCGCCGACGATCATCAATCGCGCATGGGCAGGTCCTTCACCCGGCACCGCCATTGTTGCGTTTTTCCACAACGGGCAGCGCCGACAATCGGCCACTGTAGACAGGTCGGCAGCACCAACCGGCTTTCCGTTTACCACTTCCGCCCGAATCGCGTGACCATCGCGCTGACCGACGGTGGCCGCTTGCCCGACCCGTTGCGCACCGCCTCGTGCGGCACCGATGAGTTCCGGTATCAACGCCGCTTCCGGCAAGCCCGACCAGCGCCGTACCGGCATGTGCTGCACCAGCGCGCGTTCGTTGAGGCGTGCAGGGTTGAATATGCTGCGATAGTAGGTGAGCCATAACGCGGTGCGGGTTGCATCCTGCCGACCATCGTCGCGCGTTTCCAACACAGGCGGTCGGGCGACGATTCCCGCAGGTGTCGCTTGAAACGAGAGGGCATTGCCGTCCCATAATGCGGCGCGATCGGGTGTTGCAATCAGGAACGACGTCTTTCCCATGCGATCGGCGAAATGTTCCGCCGCCCATTCGAGCGTGTCGTGATCCGGTTCGTACCAGGCGACGAAACGCGGGGCGGGCGCGGGCACGTCCTGTTCGCGAAAGCGCAGGTAGGCGATGAAATCGTGACGATCGCGGCGCACGCTTTTGGCCATCTGATATAGACGCGCGCCGATCTCATCGGCAGCGGACGCGACTTCCCGATGGCCTTGTGCCCATTGCCATAATGCAGTGTAAAGCACGGTCCAACGTTCTGGAGTCCTGCAGGATGCGGCTTCGCGCAACACGTCGCGAAACGCCTTCGACATGGTGAGCTGTGCTTCCGGAATGTCGTCAGGCAATCTGTCGCGCGACATCTCGTCGGCAGACGGGGCGATCAGCGACGGCGTCGGCGCCTGAGAAGAGAGGCTTTCCCAACGGACGCGTTCGGGCGGCAGTCGAGCGTAAATGGCCTGCAGCGCCCGATGCCGCCAGCGGTTGAAATCCAGTCCTGCCTCAACGTTGTAGAGGGTCACGGCAGCATCAAAACAAGGCTAACTGCTCGGATCGCGGCGATAGCGCGCCGCGCAACGTCGTGGAGGGAAGCTCTTTCACCGCCGGCCGATAATCGGCGGTTTCGACGAACGCTTTGACAGTCTCCATATTGCAACGCAGCTTGATCAGGTCTTGATAGCGAATGCGTCGTGCGCGTCGTAATTCTACAAGCCGTTTCGCGTTGCGTATGCCGATCCCCGGCACCCGTCCGATCATCCGCGATGAGGCGGTATTGATGTTGACCGGGAACTGATCGCGATGCCGCAGCGCCCACGAGAGTTTCGGGTCGATGTCGAGCGGGAGATTGCCTGGTCCATCCAACAACTCCTCGGCGCGAAACCCGTACGATCGGAGCAGGAAGTCCGCCTGATAGAGGCGATGCTCGCGTAACAGCGGCGGCGGTTGGAGCGGTACCGTGGTCGGGCTGTCGGGGATCGGGCTGAATGCCGAATAATAGACGCGCTTCAGTTCGTACGAGCGGTATAAGGTCTGCGCGGTGTCGAGAATCGTATGGTCATCGGCATCGTCGGCACCGACGATCATCTGCGTGCTCTGTCCTGCCGGCGCGAAGGCAGGGGCGTTCGCTTCGTGCTGCGGTTCTTCCCGGGCGAGGCGGATGACGCCCATCGTGCGCTTGATCGAGTCGCTGCGTTTCTCAGGGGCGAGGCGTGCCAGCGATTGGCCGGTTGGCAGTTCGATATTGACGCTAAGACGGTCTGCGTAGCGCCCGGCTTCTTCGATCAACAGCGGATCCGCATCGGGAATGGTTTTTAGATGCAGATAGCCGCGAAAATGATGTTCTTCGCGCAGCACCCGCGCAACGCTGACCAGTTGCTCCATCGTGTAGTCGGATGACTGAATGATGCCCGAGCTCAGAAAGAGGCCGTCGACGTAATTGCGTCGATAGAAGTCCAGTGTGAGCTTCACCACTTCGTCTGGCATGAATCGGGCGCGCGGCACGTTACTGGAACGACGATTGATGCAGTATTGACAGTCGTAAAGACAGAAGTTGGTCAGCAGGATTTTTAACAGCGAGACGCACCGACCGTCCGGGGTATAGCTGTGGCAAATGCCCATGCCGGTACTGGCGCCCAGACCGTCGACGCCGCGCGACACCCGCTTTGGCGCAGCACTGCTGGCGCACGACGCATCATACTTGGCTGCGTCGGCAAGGATTTCCAGCTTGTCGGCCAGGTTCATCGCGGGTCACTCGATATACTGTGTATTTGTACAGTATATCAAAAGAGAGAACGGGGAAGGCGTGAATGTCGTTTTGGGCCACGGCCACGGATTGGAAATGAGGCGCACCGCGGAGGTATCCATGGGTGTCGTCGTCACCATCAATATCGGTCCTCTCGGTCACGATATCCGCCCCGTCGAGCGCCCTTTGCAATCCCGGCCAACTGCTCGAACGATGGTACCGGCATCATCCGCACCTTTCGGGATGAAGACGACCTCCTGACCTGCTCCCCAATGCTGTTCTTCCCGTACAGGCTTGGGTATGGCTACCACGCGGGGGCCGTGCGGTCGCGCGGTCGGCTCAGGCCTTCTGAGCGGTCAATCCAACGCGGCAGCCGGTCCGAAGAATTCATATCGGTATTGCGTTACCGGCACGCCGATGGCGTCCAGATGTCGCTTCATCGCTTTCATGAACGGTAACGGCCCGAGAAAATAGACGTCGATATCCGGTGTCGCGGGCAGCCACGATGCCAATGTCGAACGGTCCAGATAGCCAATGGCATCGGCGGACCGGTCGCCTTCTCGGCGATGCTCATAGCAGTAGAAGGTGGTCAACCGCGGATGCGTGGCTGCGAGCGCGTCCACGGCATCTCGGAAGGCGTCCACGCCGCCGTGACGGGCGGCATGGATGAACACAACCGGGCGCGTCCGTTCCAGCGCATCGTGCAGCATCGGGAGCATCGGTGTGATGCCGACACCGCCACTGATCAGTACGAGTGGCTTGCGGCTATCGCTCAGCGTGAATTCGCCGGCAGGCGGATAGACGTCGAGTACATCGCCTTCATGAACGTGATCGTGCAGGTAATTCGACACCTTACCCTCGGGTTCGCGTTTGACGCTGATACGATACTCGCGGCCATTCGACGCGGCGGATAACGAATAATTCCGTCGCACGTCTTCGCCGTCGATTGTCAGACGCAGGCCGGTATATTGCCCCGGTTTAAATGACAGGACGGCCTGACCATCGACCGGTTGCAGATAGAAAGACGTGATCTCATCGCTTTCCCGGACCTTACGGGCGACGTTGAATGCGCGCGTGCCGCGCCAGCCGCCCGGCGCCTCGGCTTTTTCGTCATAGAGCTGCCTTTCAAGACCGATCAACACGTCCGCTAATTGGCCATATGCCGCCGCCCAAGCTTCGATCACGGCATCGGTTGCAATGTCGGCACCGAGCACTTCTCTTATCGATGCAAGCAGACATTGACCGACCAGCGGGTAATGTTCGGGCTGAATATTCAGCGCGACATGCTTGTTGATGATCTTCGCGACCAGATCGCCGAGTTGTTCGAGGTCATCGATATGCCGTGCGTACATGAGCACGCCATGGGCCAAAGCACGCGGCTGCGCGCCGCTGGCTTGGTGAGTTTGATTGAACAGGGGCCGTACCTGCGGGTGGTCATTCAACAACTTCTTGTAGAAGTGCGTGGCCAGCGCTTCTCCGCCGCTTTCCAGCAACGGGACGGTGGCTTTGACGATGGCGCGGTGTGCGGCGGAGAGCATGGTGACATTCCTTTGAAGGCCCTGTGTGAAGCAGGACGATGTGCGCAAGAAACAGCGGTTCCTTCTTTCCATACAGGTTTTGTGCCAGAATAAAGATATCGTAAAATCAATAATTTAGAGAATATTATGGTCGATTCGACTCGGGTTAAAAAGACGCATAAAGCAGTCAATTCGACCGCGAAGCCCTTGTTCGAGGCGCTGACCCCGCTGATGCAGGACCTGTCGTTGGCGCTTCCGCAGGCAGAGCGCTACCGCCGATTGCTGAAAAGCTTGTTGGCGCTGTTTCCGGGCGATGCCGCCGCGGTTCTGCAGCTTGATGGTGAAACGCTGGTGCCGCTGGCGATCGACGGTCTGAGTAGCGATGTGCTTGGACGACGCTTTCGGGTGAGCGATCATCCGCGCTTCGTGCAATTGCTGTCACGCCAGGAACCAACGCGTTTTGCGGCCGACTCCGATTTGCCGGACCCGTATGACGGTCTGGTGCAGGGCGTGCGTGGCGATCTGGCAGTGCACGATTGTCTCGGCGGTCCGATCCTGATCGGTGGGCGGGTGTGGGGTTTGCTGACGCTGGATGCGCTCGACCCGGCGCGTTTCGACGACATCGACATGTTGTCGTTGCAGGCGTTTCTGAGTCTGGCCGGTGCCACCGTCAGCGTCGTGGAACGGATCGATGCGTTGGAGCGCCGCGGCGAAGATGCACAGCGACGCGCGGAAGCCTATCGCCAGGCCAGCGGACATCAATCGCGGCGCGACATGATCGGCAGCAGCGACGCGCATGCGCGACTGATTCAGGATATCGAAACGGTCGCGAGTAGCGATCTCACAGTGCTGATCACCGGGGAGACCGGCGTCGGAAAAGAGCTGGTCGCGCAGGCGATTCATGCGCAATCGGTGCGCAGCGCGAAGCCGATGATCAGTCTGAACTGCGCGGCATTGCCCGATACATTGGTGGAAAGCGAGCTGTTCGGGCATGTCCGGGGCGCGTTTTCCGGGGCATCGTCGGACCGTCGCGGCAAATTCGAGTTGGCCGATGGCGGCACGATGTTTCTGGATGAGGTGGGCGAGTTGCCGCTGCCGATTCAGGCGAAGCTACTGCGCGTGTTGCAAAACGGCCAGTTGCAGCGCGTCGGCTCCGATAACGAACATCGCGTCGATGTCCGATTGATCGCGGCGACGAACCGGGACCTCGCGGAAGAAGTGCGAGCGGGGCGGTTTCGGGCAGACCTTTATCATCGATTGACCGTCTATCCGATGCGCGTGCCGCCGTTGCGCGAGCGAGGCCGTGATGTACTGATGCTGGCCGGATATTTTCTGGAGGAGAACCGGGCGCGGCTGGGCGTGTCGAGTCTTCGCCTTTCGTCCGATGCACAATCTGCATTACTGAATTACCGCTGGCCCGGGAATGTGCGCGAACTCGAGCATCTGATCGGGCGCAGCGCGCTGAAGGCGTTGTCGTCGAATCGCACGCGCCAGCGCATCGTGACGATCGGCGCAGCGGATCTGGCGTTGACCGGGACAGCTCAGCCGTCCGGTGTCGTCATGTCTGCCCGAACGGCTGCCGAGCAACAGCGCGAGGGGGCCGTCAACGCCACCGCGGAGATCGATTTGCGTCGCGCCGTAACTGCGTTCGAGCGGAAACTGGTGCAGGAAACGCTCGAACGATACGACCAGAATTGGGCCGCCGCCGCGCGAGCGCTCGGGATGGATCGTGCCAATCTGAATCGGCTCGCGAAGCGTTTAGCGCTGAAATAGGCCGACACGCGAGGCGCGCTGCTTCAGTCGATATAGCGCAACCCGGCCGCGCGCAATGGCTCGCGCATGTCGTACATATCGAGCCCGAGCACGCCTGAGGCCAGCAAATCGCGCTTCTTCGTTTCATTTGCTTCGCGGGCGTTCGCCTTCTCCAGCGTTTGCAGTGCGACGGCCGATGGCACCGCGACCACGCCATCCTGATCGGCCACGATCACATCGCCGGGAGCGATGAGCGCGCCGGCGCAGACGACCGGAATATTGACCGATCCTAACGTCGCCTTGATCGTGCCTTTTGCCGAAATCGCTTTGCTCCAGACCGGGAATGACATTTCCGTCAGCACGCTGACATCGCGTACCCCCGCATCGATAATCAACGCCCGCGCGCCGCGTGCTTTGAAACTGGTCGCGAGGAGATCGCCGAAAAAGCCGTCGGTGCAATCGGCCGTGATGGCGGCCACGACCACATCGCCGGGCTGAATCTGTTCGGCGGCAACATGCATCATCCAGTTGTCGCCGGGGTGCAGCAGTACGGTGACGGCAGTGCCCCACGCGTGCGCACCCGTGTAGATCGGTCGCATATACGGTTTCAGCAAACCCGTGCGGCCCATCGCTTCATGCACGGTGGCGCTGCCCAATGCGCCCAGGCCGTCTGCGACGCGACTGTCGACGCGGGCGATATGGCGATAAACCACGCCCAGTTCATACATGATCAACGTCCTTGTGCTTGAAGGGTGGCGTGCAGACGAGGGTAGACGCGCCGTGCATTGCCCTCGTAGATTTTGTAGCGCTGTTCGGCGTCGATGCTGGCCCCTTCGACATAGCGCTTCGTGTCGTCGAAATAATGGCCGGTCTGCGGGTCGATCCCGCGCACGGCACCGATCATTTCGCTCGCGAACAGGAGGTTGTCGACCGGGATCACACGCGTGAGCAAGTCGATCCCCGGTTGGTGATAAACGCAGGTATCGAAGAAGATGTTGTTCAGCAAATGGTCTTCCAGCGGCGGCTTTTTCATCTCCTGTGCGAGCCCGCGAAAGCGGCCCCAGTGATAGGGCACCGCGCCGCCGCCGTGCGGAATGACAAAGCGCAGCGATGGGAAATCTTTGAATAGATCCGACGTCAGGCACTGCATGAATGCGGTGGTGTCGGCGTTCAAATAGTGCGCACCGGTCGTATGAAAGCAGGCGTTGCAACTGGTGCTGACATGCACCATCGCCGGAATGTCGTACTCGACCATTTTTTCGTAGATCGGGTACCAGTAGCGGTCCGACAACGGCGGGCTTGTCCAGTGTCCGCCGGACGGGTCGGGGTTCAGGTTGATCGCGACATTGCCGTATTCCTCGACGCATTTGACGAGTTCGGGAATGCAGGTGGCGGTACCCACGCCAGGACTTTGCGGCAGCATCGCCGCTGGAATGAAATGTTCCGGAAACAGCTGGCTGACGCGATAGCACAGTTCATTGCAAATGGCAGCCCAGGTCTTCGAGACTTCCACGTCGCCGATATGGTGCGCCATGAAACTCGCCCGGGGGCTGAATACGGTCAGATCGAGACCGCGTTCACGCATCAGGCGGAGCTGATTGGTTTCAATCGAGTCGCGCAAAGCGTCGTCGCCGATCTGCAGTTCCGACACTTTTGGCATCTGCCCGGGCTGCCCGATCGCGGCAATCTGCCGATTGCGCCAGGTTTCCAGCGCCTTCGGCGCCGTGGTGTAGTGACCGTGGATGTCGATGATCATGGTTTGGTTGTGTAGGAAGCGACACGGTCACTTTGCGTGGCGGGGGTGCCTGTGGACAGGCTATCGACACGACCGCCGAGGTGCCGTTTGGCTGCGTCGGCGATGTCGTTGGCTTCGGTGACCTGACTTAGATTGCGACCTCGGGTTTCAGGTAGCAGCAGCGCGGCGGTGACCACAAGCAGGTAGGAGATGCAGGCGCAGATGCCCATCGCGGCACCCAGGCCCATGTTCGCGCTGAGCAAGCCGACCATTGCCGGCATGATCGCGCCCATCGCCCGGCCGGCATTGCCGCAGAGCCCTTGGGCAGACCCGCGAATGCGCGTGGGGAATAGCTCGGCAATATAGGCGCCGGTGCCGGCGGCGGTGCCCGATTGCAAGGTGCCCAGCACAAAGCCCAGCACCAGCGTGGCCGGCAACGTGATCGGGGCGAGCGTGTAGATGGCGACCGCAATGACCTGCAGGCAGGCGATCGCGACGAAGGTAGTGCGCCGCCCGTACCGGTCTGCCATCCAGCCGTTCAAAAATGCGCCGGCGAACGATCCCAGGATGTTGATGGCCAGATAGCCGCCGATATGGGTAATCGACAGATGCAACACGAGTTTCAGATAAGCGGGCAACCAGGTGATCATCACGTAGTTGCCGCCGTAGATGCCGAAGGTCAGCAGAATCGTTTTGAACGTGGTGGCGCGAATCGGCCGATCGAACACCGCCCAGATGCCGGGTGGGTCGTTGGCATGGTCGCGCCGGTTCTGCGCAAAGACCGGGGCCTCTTCGATATGGCGACGCATCCATAACACCAGCAGTGTGGGGAACAGGCCGATCGCGAACAGCACGCGCCACGCAAACGAGGGTGCCAGCGTGCTGAAGAGCATTGTCGACAGCAGCACCGCGACGCCATAGCCGATCGCCCAGCCGGCTTGCAGTGAGCCAACCGCACGGCCTCGCACTTCGGCGCGAATCGTTTCACTGATCAGTACGGCGCCTACCGCCCATTCGCCGCCGAAACCGAGCCCTTGGAGCCCGCGCGTGAACATCAGTTGCCAGAAAGAGTTCGTGAAGGCGGACAGCAACGTAAAAGAGGAGAACCAGAGAATCGTGATCTGTAGAATGCGCACGCGGCCGTATCGGTCGGCGAGAATGCCGGCGATCCACCCGCCCAGCGATGCCATGATCAAAACGGTCGTGCCGAGAATGCCGGCCTGGCCGCGTGTCATGCTCCACAACGCAATCAATGTCGGAATCGCGAGTGCGTACATCTGGGTGTCCATCGCATCCAGACCCCAACCGGCGAAGCATGCCCAATAGGTGCGCTTCTCAGGTTTCGTTAAGTCACCGTACCAGTTAAGCATGCGCTTTCTCCCGCGACGCGATCTCGTTCTCGTGTGAGATGGATGGTCCGGTTGCCGCCGAATCGGCCGCCGACAGTAGCGGCGCGGGATCGCCCCCGAGCGTGGCTGTCACGCGCGCAGCAAGCTGCAGTAACAGCGGTAGATAGCGCGTCATTTCGTCGAACCCCATGCGCGATACCGGGCCGACAATGCCGAGCGCACCCACCAGTTCCTGCCCGATTCGCAGAACCGGTACCGAGATGCCGGCGGTCTCCGGATCGCGTTCGCCAATCGATAGATAAGCGCATCGTGATCGGATCTGGTCATAGATTTCCCCGGGTTCGCCGGAAAAGGCGAGCAGCACACGGCCGCCGGCACCGCGGTCGAGTACTTGCACATCGCCTTGGTGCACTTCGGCGCGAATCGACTGGCGCGAGGCAATGCGGTAGAGGCAAACACGGTGATTGCCCTCGCGGATGTGAAACGAGACGGCTTCGCTGGTTGCGATGCTGAGCTCTTTCATCGCGGGCAACACGATGTCGCGTAGATCGAATCCGGCCTCATAGACGCTGCTGAGATGCAGTGCCGCGGAGCCTATCCCGTAGCGCCCATCACTGAGTCGTATCAGCAGGCGATGGTGACAAAGCGCCTGCGCCAGGCGCGATAGCGTGCTTTTGTACAGGCCCGTGCGCTCCGACAACTCCGCCAGGGTCAGGGGGCCGTCGTGACGGTCGAATGCGAACAAGATCGATGTCGCACGATCCAGGACGTCGATGCCGCTCGACGTCACACCCTGCGGTGTGCGCGCGGTCTGGTGAGGGCGAGCCATGCGTGTCTCCTCGGAGCGTTCTATCTGGTAGAACGCGAATTCGTTGTATGGAATGATCGTAGGATGGTTTTATTTACCGTGTCAATCAAGGTTGGCCCCTACCTGATCGTCGGTGCGAAGGAGGCGCGTGTGCCGCTTCACGCGTAGTTCGACGCGCTGGCACGCTGATCGGTTGATCGGGCATGGGCTGGCGCAAGGCGATCGGTTGATCCGGGTGTGGATAATGCCGCTGATATCCTGTGGAAAAGGTGTGAGAAAGGTGTGGGTAAGCTGTGTAAAATTCCTTGACGGTTTGAGTAAGGGTGTGGGGCGGAAAGGCTGTGGATAAGGCTGTGAGCAAGCCTGTGCAAGACTGCGGGATAACCAGTGGATAGCCGGTGGATAGGGCTGAATAAGTCGGACGCGGAGCGGAGTGGACCGATGGTGCGGTTGATCATGATCTTGTTGGGCGTCGACTACCTGCGCACGCGCTGGCGTGGTCTGATGTGGCTGGGCAGCATCAATTTGTTGCTGGGCGTAGGGATCTTCATCGATGCGCTGGACAGCGCCCTCTATTTCCCCATCGCTCCGTTTGCCTGGTTGCTGCTGCTAGAAGGCCTTGCGACATTGACGGTGGCGTGGACCGGCGTCGGCGGGCAGCGGACACTGCGCTATGTGAAGGGGGTGGCATTCTGCTGCGCCGCGTTGTTGATTCTGGCGGGGCATCACCATGGCAACTTCATTCTGTCGATGATTTTCGCGACGTTCTTTATGGCCGATGGGCTGTTGCAAGCGGTGTCTGCGAAAGTCGTCCGCTATCGCACCTGGCGGCTCGCGCTGATCGGCGGTGTGCTTGAAATGCTGCTGGCGATCTTCTTCTACCAACCGTATCCGACCCATTATGTGGGCACCGTGCCGTACTGCATCGGTTTGGGGCTGATTTTCGGGGGCTGGAACATGTGTCTGCTGGCGATGCGAATTCGCCGGCTGGCATCGAATCCCGGCGCACATGACGAAGCGGCGTCACACGCTGCCACGATGTCACCCATGACGTCACCCACGCCGCTGCGACGCGCGTCGGCGGTAGCGTGGGACGGGCCGCCAGATCCGGCGGAGCCAGCGTTGACGGTACATGTCTGGACGCCGGTCGGATCATCGAAAGCGCGCACCAAGCGGCAGTTGATCGTCGACCGCTACATTGCCGCAGTGGATCAGCATGGCGTCATCTCGACCGGGCACGCCGCGCTGGAATCGCCGGACGGCATTTACATCAGCCTGTATCCTGGCGTCGAGATCGATCGCTCGCCAGACGAGTTCGCGCGGTTGTTGCAAGCCACCCGAGAAAACGATGTGCCGGGCATTTTTCAGCCGGACTATGTGACCGAGTCGGCTGCCTGGTGTCCGTCGACGGTGCAGGTGCGCATTCGCAATTACGACGCCGAACGCCTGCGTCGCTTCTGGCAAACCTATCGGCAGGACAGCACATACAACCTGACCTACCGTAATTGTTCAAGCAGCGTGTCTCGCGCGCTGGAAGCGGCGATCGAAGGAGCCGCGACCCGCGTCTGGGCACGCGACGGCGAGAGGGCGAGTTGGCGACCGTTCTATAAAGTGCTGACGACGCCGGAACTATGGGTGGCGGCGCAGCTTCGAAAGCGCGCCGCCACGATGGCGTGGACGCCGGGCCTGACGCTCGAC
>CAWUJR010000059.1:0-13207 GCA_963922375.1 uncultured Robbsia sp. | reverse complement strand
ACGCACCCAGCGCGTCGGAAAACCACTGCGCGGCTGTCGCGCCTTCGTCCAGCGCCACCATCGTATCGTCCCAGACGGTCACATCGCGCCGCGCTAAGCCGTCCGGCACGGGCAGTGACAAACGCAGCGTGGCTGACGGAGACGCCGTCGACAATTCGAGCGCATCGTTTGTTAACGCGGTGCGGATCGTCGCCATTGCCGGGTATTCGCGCTGCGACACAAAGCGGCCAGCGCTGTCGATCACCATCCAGTGCCGATCCCATTGCAGGCCATGGCGCGCCAGCGTGACCTCGTCCATGGCGATGCCCGCACATGATTTGACGGGATAGACGTAGAGCGCGCTGATGGTGGGCATGGGTAACCTGGGACCAAATGATCTGAATTTCCGCCGCATAGTCGATCCGGACATGCGAACGCACGCGAGTGAATTGCGCAAATCCGCGTGTGCGGTGCGCCCAAGCGACTGGGCTTGATACTAGCATGGCGTCGGCGCGCACATGGACCGCTTCCGGCAATGCCGTCGCATTGCACACTACCCCGCGCAGCCCCCTGGCAGACACCGGGATTCACCCAGCGCTTTCATCGATCACCCATTGCCTGAAGCCGCCGATCGCAGGGATAGAAGCAGCGCGCGTCGCCAGCAGATAGGCGTTCGACGTGACGACGGGTGCACCGTCGAGCGCCGCCAGTTGTCCGCTCTCGATCATCGGATCGACAAAAGGGGCCCAACCCAGCGCCACCCCCTGCCCCATGATGGCGGCATGCGTCACCAACGCATAACTATCCAATGTGACGCTACGGCAAAGCGGGGGCGCATCCCCCCCGGGAAGCAAAGCACGCGTCCCACGATAACCAGCGCTCGGGCTTGGTGGCAGCCAGATGCAGCAACGGCAAACCAGCGACGCCTTCCGGCCGGCGTGCCTGCGGATAGCGCTTCAAAAATGCGGGGCTGCACACCGGCGTGACCTGTTCGCGAAACAGTTCGATCACGTCCTTCGTCCCCCAATCGGCGCGGATATCGCCAAAAGCGATTGCGATAACGGTCCCCTCGTGCTGCCCCTGCGCACTATCGAATACCGTCTGAGACGTAACGATGCGAACATTTACCTCGGGCATCAATGCATTGAAGCGCGGCAATCGCGGGATCAGCCAATAGGTTGCAAACCCGAAGTCCGTCGACACACTGAGGCATTCGGAGGTCCGTCCCCGCCGAATGGCATCGGTCGCCGATCGGATCGTGTCCAGCCCCTGTCGGACGGCATCCAGCAAGTGCTTGCCATCGTCCGTCAAGCGCACGCCGCGATGTTCCCGATGAAAATCGATTCGCACGTGACCGGCGACGCGTTCGCCGACACGAACGCGATCAAGTTCGACAATATTGAATTGAACGGGCAGTATTTCTTCACACCGAGCGTCTTTGCAGCCGCTGCATACACGTTCACCCATGCCGCGCAACACACGTTCTCCGGCGATCGCTCGACGGATTGGAACCAGTTATCGCTGATGCTGAATTATGCGTTGGGCAAGCGCACATCGGTCTATGTGCAGGCCGCGTATCAGCGCACCAGCAAGAATGCACTGGGCCGGGGCGCCAATATCGAAGGCTTCGGTTATTCGAGCAAAGAGGCCCAGACTCTGGTGCGCCTGGGCATGACGCAGCATTTCTGATGCGAGAACTTGTCGTGGAGGATAAACATGTTCCAATGCAGCCGCCTTTAGCAGGCCGTGAGCCGCAAATCAGCAAATGCGGCTCAAAACATGAGCCGATGGGGGCAGTCGATACCGCCCTCTCCGTTTGCATGCACCCTTACGGCTGGTCGCTCGCAACGCGTACCACCAGCTTGCCGAAATTTTTGCCTTCTAACAAACCGATAAATGCGTCCGGCGCGTTTTCGAGACCTTCGGCCACATCTTCACGGAACACGATCTTATTGGCGTCGACCCATTCGCTCATCTGTCGAAGAAACGCATCGCGGCGGTCCGGATAGTCCATCATGATGATGAAACCCTGCATCAGCAGGCGTTTTCTCAGAATTGTGCTCTGCAGCAATGGCATGTAATTCGTGCCTTCGGGCAGATTCGTCGCGTTATAGTCCGCGATCAGTCCGCACACAGGAATTCGTCCCTTCGCGTTCATCAGCGGCAGCACCGCATCGAACACCTTCCCGCCGACGTTCTCGAAATACACATCGATGCCGTGCGGGCAGGCCTTCGCCAACGCCGCGGCCAGGTCTGCTTGCCGATGATCGATGCACGCGTCAAATCCCAACGTCTCCACCGCATATCGGCATTTCTCCGCGCCGCCGGCAATACCGACAACACGGCAGCCCTTCAGCTTCGCCACTTGCCCCACCACCGATCCGACCGCCCCTGTCGCGGCAGCCACGACGACCGTTTCGCCGGGCTGCGGTTTGCCGATATCGGTCAGGCCTTCATACGCGGTGAAACCCGGCATCCCGAGCAAACCGACGCCCCATGACGGATGCTTCAGCGCTGGACCCGACAACTTGTATATACCCGTCCCGTTGGATGTCGCGTAATCCTGCCAGCCGGAATATCCAACGACCCATTCGCCCTGTTTGTACTCCGGGTGCTTCGACGCCTGCACGATGGATACCGTGCCGCCATTCATCGTCTCGCCCACTTGCAGCGGCGGGAAATACGACGGCCCGTCGCTCATGCGCCCGCGCATATAGGGATCGAGAGACAGCCAAACCGTACGAAGCAGAACCTCGCCGTCCTTCAGCTCCGGCACCGGATGGGTCTCCAAGCGAAAATTTTCGGGTGCTGGCGCGCCTTGCGGTCGCGACGCCATCACGATACGGCGGTTGGTATGCGAAGACTGTGACATATTTCGAATCCCTTGGAACAATCGAATATTATAGGGACATTCGCCGATTCGGGTATTCGCGGGGCAAACCCAGGAAGTGGACAGGCCGCACAAGGATTGCATGACGAGGGATGCGTTCAAGACCGATGCGCTATCGAGGCGATATCCCAGCGACACCCAAGCGATACCCCAGCGGCACCCGAGCGCCATCGAAGCAATATCGATTCTACAAAGATGACTATCTCGACGCTCGTATGGCGCACGCTTTTTGGCTCACGATAATGCGCCCTTCTTCCGGAGATCGCCATGGAACGCCCGTCCCGTACCTTGCTCGTCAAACATGCTCAATTGCTCGTCACCATGGACGAGAAGCGACGCGAGATTCGCGACGGCGGCATGTTCATCGAAGGCAATCGGATCGTGCAGGTAGGAGCGACGTCCGAACTTCCGCAGTTCGCCGACCACGTGCTGGACTTGTCCGGACATCTAGTGACACCCGGTCTGATCAACACGCATCACCACATGTATCAGAGTCTCACGCGTGCCGTCCCTGCTGCACAAAACGCCGAGCTCTTCGACTGGCTTCAAAGCCTTTATAAGATATGGGCGAAGCTGACGCCTGAAATGATCGAAGTATCGACACTCACGGCCATGGCGGAATTGCTGCTTTCCGGCTGCACCACAACGAGCGATCACTTATATCTCTTTCCCAATGGCATCCGCCTGGATGACAGCATTGCATCGGCACAGCGCATCGGCATGCGTTTTCATGCTTCGCGCGGCAGTATGAGCGTCGGGCAAAAAGACGGCGGCCTGCCGCCGGATGCACTCGTCGAGAAAGAGGACTTCATTCTGCAAGACACGCAGCGCCTGATCGAAACATATAACGACGCCGACCGTTACGCGATGCTGCGCATCGTGGTCGCGCCCTGTTCGCCGTTTTCGGTCAGTCGAGAACTGATGCGCGATTCGGCCCTGCTGGCGAGGCACTATGGCGTATCGATGCACACGCATCTGGCCGAAAATGTCAGCGACGTGCATTACAGCCGCGAGAAGTTCGGCATGTCGCCGGCTGAATATGCGGAAGATCTTGGCTGGGTGGGCCACGACGTATGGCACGCGCATTGTGTCCAGCTCGACGCTCACGGAATCGCGTTGTTTGGGCGAACGGGTACAGGCGTCGCCCACTGTCCGTGCTCGAATATGCGGCTCGGGTCCGGCATTGCCCCGATCAAAGCGATGCGCCAGGCGGGCGTGCCGGTTGGGCTCGGTGTCGACGGCTCGGCTTCCAACGACGGCGCGCACATGGTGGGCGAAGCACGACAAGCGCTGCTGCTACAGCGCGTCGCTTCCGGTGCAGATGCGATGAGTGCGCGCGATGCACTTGAAATGGCCACATTGGGGGGCGCGAAGGTCCTGGGGCGAGACGACATCGGCGCGCTCGCACCGGGCATGGCGGCGGATTTCGTGTCATTCAATTTGAATCAACTCGATTTCGCGGGTGCGCTGCACGATCCGCTCGCCGCGCTGCTCTTTTGCGCGCCGCCAAAGGTCTCCACCAGCGTGATCAATGGCAACGTCGTCGTGAAAGACGGGCAATTAACGACGGTCGATCTCAGCCACATCGTGAGACATCACAATCGTTTGGCGATGCAGCTCGTCTGAGTGCTCCGGCCTCACACTTCCTGAAAAGACGCGTAACGCGTTGACATTCCTGAAGTTGCGCCACCGGCATTAGTGATTTCCAGCCTGGCGTGATTGTTCGTCCTCGTGCATGCGTCTAGCATGACGTGATCGAAAAGCGACCGGGATCCCAACCATACCGCTGCCACTGCAGCCAGGGCCCGTTCGCCTCACCATGAGGGATTGAATGCGACCGACCATGCCAACAATCGACCCGACATCGCATCCTGGCTTCAACCGCATTTTTGCAGAACATCGACTGACGATCGGGTTCATCGCGCCGCTTGAACCCTACCCGAACACACCTGGGCCATCTCTGCGTAACCACGAGGCCGTCATCAAACTCGCCGACGACATCGGCATTGCGGGCTATTGGCTCCGCGACGTACCGTTTTACGATCCTGGCTTTGGCGATGTCGGTCAAGTGCTCGACCCTTTCGTCTACGGGGGCTGGCTGGCCGCTATAACGCACAAGATGACGATCGGCACTGCGGGCATCGTCGTGCCGCTGCGCGAACCGATCGCCACCGCCAAGCAGATCGCCACGCTGGACAATATGTTGGCCGGTCGATTCCTCCCGGGAATGGCATCCGGGGACAGGCCAGTGGAATATCCCGCGTTCGGCACAGATTACGAACATCGCGTGGCGCGTTATCAAGACGCCATTCGCCTGACGCGCAAAGTTCTGACCGACGACTTCCCTATCTATAAAAGTCAGTATTTTGGCGAATTGGTAGGCGCCATCGACCTTGTGCCAAAGCTTTCGTCGGCGGTTTTGCCGTTGATCAGCATTGGACGCGCGGGGCAGACGAAAGAATGGATCGCCGAAAACATGGACGGCTGGATCTGGCATGGGCGCGATGCCACGAAGCTCGACTACGTCGTACCGCAGTGGCGTGAATTGACCGCATCGCGCGGCTTTAAACCGTACGGATATGGCACGTGGTTCGACTTGTTGAAAGACCCGGATGCGCCCATTGAACCAGGCCACATCCTGCGTGGTGGACGGCATGCGCTGATCGAATTGTGGAAGCGACAAGAGCAGGTAGGCGTCAACCATGTCGTGCTCAATTTGAAGCCGTCGCAGCGTCCTGCAGAGGATGTTCTCGACGAGGTGGGAAAGCATGTGCTGCCGCTGTTTCCGGCACATGGGTAAAGCGAATCGCGTGGATGCAACGACAATCGCTGCAACGGCGTTTTAGTCTGTCGTGCTCGGACGCGGCGGCGTCGGAGCACAGTGTGTCGCAGCCCGGTGGTGTCGCAGCCCGGCGGCGTTGCGTTGCGGTGTCAAGGTGTAACGGTGTCATCCACCGTTCTATTCGATTTCCCAATAAGGCGGCGATCCGACCTGATCCATTAGAAATTCGGCGAGCAGCTTGACCTTCCTTGACCGAAGCCGGCTTTCCGGAAAGACCAGATTGATGTCGATCGGCTCCGGTACCACCGACGCTTTCCATTCCGGCAACAGGCAGATGAGCTTCTTCTTCCGGAAGACATCGGCGGCATAAAGCCAGCTTGGAAACAGCACGATACCCTGCCCCTTCAGCGCCGCCGCGACCAGCGCCTCGGCATTATTGCTTTGCAAATTGCCGCTTATCTCATAGGGCCGGTATGTCGCATCGCCTGGTCGCCGGAAATACCATCGCTGGACGCCCAAATGCCCTTTATAAGCGAGGCAGTTATGCTGCGCGAGATCGTCTGGTGCCGCAGGCTTCCCGGCACGCGCCACGTACGCAGGGCTCGCGCACACCAGATATTGTTGCTCTCCCAGGCTTCGCGCGACCAGTCCCGAATCTGCTAGCTTGCCGACTCTCACCGTAATGTCGGCGCCTTCCTGCACCGGATCGACGAATGCATCGGTCAACACCAATTCCACTACCACCGCCGGATAAAGTTGCTGGAACGCGTTGATCAGCGGGGCGATATGTAATCGCCCGAGCGCCACCGGCGCGTTGATTCGGATCAGACCTTTCGGCACCACCTCCTTGTCGGCAGCGATTTCAGTAGCCGCATCCAGCATCTCTATCGCTTCGCGCACCTGCAGGTAATACCGCTCGCCGGCATCGGTGAGACGCACCGCGCGCGTATGACGAAACAGCAACCGTTGACCGATATCCTCTTCCAGCGCCGCAATGTGACGCGAGACAGACGACGCCGGCACGCCGAAAAACCGTGCAGTCTCGACGAAGCTGCTGGTCTTCGCGACGTGGATAAAGAATCGCAACGCCTTGATTTGCATAGACTTGCCAAAATAGCATTAGTGATTTCCATTTTAGCCCGATTGTCCCGAATGGAGCATGTGCCTACGATGCTGTTTTGGGATAGGAATCATGAATCTTCTATTGATACCGCTGGTCGTACTCGCGGGGATGGGCCTCTCCGTTGAAGCCGGTCTGCTCGGTCCGCTGGGCGCAGAAGTGGGCCAGGGCTGGGCGACCTTCGGCATTTTCAGTATTGGCTCGCTGCTGCTGACTTTCGGATTGATATTCAACCGCGCGAAATTAGGTCTGCTGTTTTCGCAGCCGCGATGGATGTTGACCGGCGGGTTGCTGGGGCCGATCTACGTGCTCGCCCTCACGCTCGCCACGCCGCATATCGGCGTCGGCCTGACGATGGTCGGTATCCTGTTCGGTCAGGTCGCCGCCAGCCTGATCATCGATCATCAAGGATGGCTAGGCGCCACCCGGCGTACCGTCGATCGTTATCGTTTGGCGGCATTGGTCGCGATCCTCATCGCGCTTTGGCTCATTCATTAAAGGACCTGTGGTGCTTATTCTCATGCTCATGGTAGTGGTGTTCAGCGGCGCAGTGCTATGCGCGCAGTCCGCCATCAACGGCGGCCTCGGCAGCCGGGTCGGCGTGTTGGAAAGCGCGTGGCTGACGTTTACGCTGGGCGCACTCGTGATGTTCGTGATTTCTTTTTATGCCGAGCCGCAACATGCACTGAACTTGCTGACCGCGCCCCGGTGGCAGGTGACCGGATCGTTTTTCGGCGTCATCTACATGATCGTCATCGTATTCGCGATGCCGCGCATCGGTACGGCGGCAGCCACGGTCGCGGTGATCAGCGGTCAACTGCTGATGAGCCTGTTGATCGATAACTTCGGCTGGCTGGGAAATCACGTGATTTCGCTTGGCAGTAGCCGGATCGCCGCGATGGTGCTGTTGGCCATCGCGTTAGCGCTGATCTACAAGAGCAATACGGTCAACGCGGCGAAGGCCAAGGATCTGTCGAATGAAGGGGCGGCTTTGGCAACGGCAAGCGAATAGGCGATTTCGGGCGGCCATCTCCCTTTCGTCACCGGATGGCCGTCCTTCGGTCGGGCACGACCCGCTAGAAATGCTCGACGACGATCGGCGAACCGCGGGTGGGCTTGACCGGCTGCGGCACACTGACCGCACGTCCGGTACGCGCGGACTCATAGATGGCGTCCATGATGCGCTGATCGTGCAAGCCTTCCTCGCCTGGCGTGTGCGGCACCAGATCGTTCATCACACAGTAGGCCATGTGATCGATTTCGCGGGTAAATTGGTTGACCGGCGGCAGCGTCGGTTCCACCACGGCGTTGTGCTCGTCGACACGGACGCCGTATCGCATTTTCAAGCCCTGATAACCGAACGCAGGGCTCGCTTCCGCATAGCCTTTCGCACCCTGCAATCGATAGAACCGGGATTCGTGGCTCGAATAGCTGGCTGAACAGGTGGCCGTGAAGCCGCTCGGGAAACGCATGATGAAATGGACCGCGTTCTCCACTTGCGCAAATCGCGGGTCGTCCTTCAACTGCGTCGTGGTCGCGAAGACTTCCGATGGCTCCTCACCGGACAAAAAGCGGGCAGCGTTCAAGCAATACAAACCGATATCGGGCAGCGCCCCGCCACCGGCCAACTGTTTATTCGACCGCCACTGCTTCGGATCGCCCTGGTTTTGGGAGTTACCAGCGATAAATTCCTGCAACGCGCCTAGTTGGCCGCTCTTCACAAGATGCAGCACTTCCTGATCCACCGGTTCGTACTGGCTACGATAAGCGATCATCAGCTTTCGTCCGTGTTGCGCGCAGGCGTCGATCATCCGCTCGCAATCGGCAACACTGGTGGCCATTGGTTTTTCGCAGAGGATATGCTTGCCCGCGCGAGCACCTCGAACGACAAATTCCGCATGTAATGCATTGGGCAGCACGATATAGATCACCTGGACCGCGGGGTTATCGCGGAGCTGGTCGAACGTATCATAATTGTAGATGCCGCTTGATGGCACGCCGTATTGCCGGGCGACCCGCGCAGCTTTTTCAGGATCGCCGCTGACAAGCGCCGTGACTTTCGCGAGCTTCGACGTCTGCATGGCCGGCAGAATCTGATCGATCGTCAGATGCCCGATTCCGACGATGGCGAAACCCACCCGATCGTCCGGCGGCGCCAACGGATCAGGGTCGGGCGTTTCCCCCTCGGTCGCAACATTGTTGATTTGCGGCAGCACCACCTTGTTTGTGCCGATGGTGGCGGGTACCGTTTCAGCGGCCTGCGCAACCGCTGTTCCGGTGAGCGTCGCCGCGAGGCCCATGCCCGCCGCTTTGAGGAAGCCTCTTCTTGGCGCATCGGCAGTTTGTTCCGGATTGTCTTTTGGCGTTTTCTGCTCGTTCATCTCATTTCCAGAGGTGCCACGCGTAGTCGGCGGCGCGGCTTCGCCAACGCGGCGCATCGAGCAATCGGTGCGCTCTTAAAAAAGGCGACAGACACCGCCAACACTACAAAGGCGTTGGAAGGTCTCCACGGTCGTCCAGCTGCTCGCCGATGCCATGGCCTGGGGGGGTGGAAGGTTCTCGGAGGTGGGTTTCCGACGGGTCCTTCGGGGCTATTTTGTCTGCCGCACTATCTTCGACATGGTCGGTATTGTTGCCGCCAGGAACGGGTGAGGTCGGGCGCGACGAGACATTCGAGTGGGGGCCATTGTCAGACTTGCTCATAGGATTATTCTCCGGACGGAATAGCAGCCAGACATGCACTGGCCGGTCAAACCACGCGTTCTCCGACGCATTTTGCATTCCTGCGTGCGCGCGGACGGGCGCTCCGTGCAGTGATGTCACGTTTTCGGATAGCGACAAGACGGATTCACTGCCGCGCGATCAGCAAATGACATGATGCCGATGGCATCCTCGGCGTCCAGTCCGGGCCCGGAAGATCGACCCCGCCAAAGGTTCGCTTCCTCGTTGTTCTGCGCTAAGGCCGTCGGTGGCGCTCGTCATGTAAAGGTCCGCGAGACCGTCGCCGCCGAACGCGCACATCGTCGGCTGACTGACCGGCAATGCAATGTCGCAGTCGACACGACCATCTGGCAGATATCGCCGAACTCGACCGGCACCATGCAGCGCGCACCAATAGCCTCCGTCGGTGTCCACCGCCGCTCCGTCAGGGACGCCCTGCTCCTTTGGAATCTCGGCAAAGATCTGTTTATCCGACATGCGACCGCTCGGCAGGTCGTAGGCGTACTGGTAGATTGTTCCGCTCTGGCTGTGCGATAAATACATCACGCTTCCGTCGGGCGACCACGCGATGCCATTGTGCAATGTCGCGGCGTCCGGCTCGCGTCGGTACCCGTCGCGCAAGGTGAAACTGTGCAACGACGACATGTCCTGATCGTCCACTGCATCGGGATTCAGCGGGTCGAACATCACACCTATCCAAAAGCGCCCGCGGCTATCGCACGCCCCCTCGTTGAAGCGAAAACGCGCCGGATCAAACGGCGGCGGCGCGAGTGGCGTAACGCGCCCCGAATGAAAATCAACGGAATGCAGTCCCTGGCGCAACGCGACCACCGCGCCGGTGCTGTCTCCATTCAACGCGAAGCCACCGATGTCGCTCGGCATGTTCCACGTTGTCTGCTGGTTTGTCTCGACCTGCAGGCGATAAAGCGCAGGCGCTTTGACATCGATCCAATAGATCGCTTTTTCTGCGCCGACCCATGTGGGCGATTCGCCGATTGTCGCGCTGCCGGGCATTGCAACATCGATATCCATAGCTCCCCTCCACCAAGTGGCGCGGTTCCGTTTCGAGTGACATGCGTAAGGTGCAGCGTCTTGTCGCAAAGAGCGTTCCCCGGCCCCGGCGTCCGATTACTGAACCAGGAAGCAATGCAACGAAGATGAAAGGCGAGCGTAGGTGCATTCCCCGTCTGCTACCTCGCAGTGCAGAGGCGTCATTCGCAATGCGCCACGTCTCACGTTAGCCACAATGGAATGATTGATCCGGCCAACAGGCAGGCGAGCGTCACATTCATGATGCGCCATTGGGCCTCGTTGCGCAAAAGCCGCGCCAACACCTGGCCGGCGACGCACCATAGCGAGAGCGAAATCATCGCCGCCACGCCAAAGGCTAGCGCAAGCACGCCTGCCAACTGGGCAGGCCCCGTGACGATCGCACTGAATGACGCGGCAGCACCAACGGTAACGGCCCACCCTTTCGGGTTGTGCCACAGCATCCAAAGGCCGGCTCCGAAGCTGACGGGTTTGGCGGCCGGCCCCATGGAGGTCGGAGCACCATGACGGCTGATCCTCACAGCCAGCCATAACAGATAGAGCGATCCCACCGCTTTCATCAGCAACTGAAGGGTCGGCACCGCCAACAAGAGGCTCGCCAGCCCGCAACCAGCGGCCGCAGCCATTGACGCCAAGCCTGTTGCGATACCGCTTAGAAGAGGAAGCGAGCGACGCAAGCCGAAATGCGCACCGGACGAGGTTGCCATGGTGGTGGCTCCACCTGGTGTGAACGTCGAGGTTAGGGTGAACAAGGCAATCGGCAAAAGAGAGGACAAAACCATTTGAGGTGTTCCGTGACTACTAAATTGCCACGATATCCGGCGCACATTCATTAATAAATCGAATTATTTTGATGCATGGAATTAACCATCATAATGCAACCATGTATCGAAATCTCGACCTACAGCTCATTCGAACGTTCGCCGTCGTTGCGCAGCATGGCAGCATGACAGTGGCCGGCAATGTGCTCGCACAAACTCAGGGTGCGGTAAGCCAACAAATCAAACGCCTCGAAGATGTCCTCGGGTGCGCTTTATTCATCAGGGACCGCCGAAGTTTGCGCCTCACCGAATCGGGCGAAAGACTACAGGGTCATGCTCGTCGGCTGATGGCGTTGAACGATGAAATATGGAACGACATGGTACAAACCACCGTCGCCGGAACAGTCCGGCTGGGCGTGCCATATGACTTGGTCGGGACCTGCATCGCGCCTATTGTCCGCAGCTACTGCGCACATCATCCGTCTGTTGACATTGACCTCATGTGCGCAGCGTCTCCCGATTTGCTGACAGCGTTGGCGACCGGTGCCATTGACCTCGCCATCGTTGAAGAGCCGGTGGGACCGTCCGCCGGCGAGTGCGTCAGCATCGAGCGCTTGGTATGGGTGGGGGCCAAGGACGGCAATGCTCATTTGAAGCAACCGTTACCGATATCCATCGTGGCGGAAACGTGCACCTTTCGGTCGGCGCTTCTTAACGCATTGGCGGTCCACGGACGTGCTTGGCGGGCCGTTTATGACCATGGAAATTTGGAGGTAACGACCGCGACGGTTCGCGCCGATCTCACCGTGAGCGCCTGGCTCGCTAGTACCGTTCCCCCCGACCTACACATTCTGTCGGCACTCGACGGACTGCCTGAGTTGCCTGCGTTTGCGATCAACTTGCATCGTCCCGCGCATGCGCTATCGCCCGTTGTTCAAACGTTTGCCGATCACATGAGAGACGGTTTGTCCCGATCATGGCCTACTTTAAGCGTGGCATAGATCGTTGCAAGACTGCTTCGGACGACCGTCATGCCGCAGAATGACTATCCTTCTGCGCCTCCTCGAGGTGCCGGCCGTTTCAGGCCAAGTGAACAGCGATCCGGTCAACGGAAAACACACCCTCAAGATGTTGTCCAAACGCAAATAAAAAAAGCCAGCTAAGCTGGCTTTTTTGGTGAAACATGTCTTTGCACTTTGTTCAACGAAGCATGCCTTTCCCTCTTGGGCAACATGATCATGCCCACACCAAATGTATCGCTTCAAAAGAATCCTTGGTGGAGAGGAGGAGGATCGAACTCCCGACCTTCGCATTGCGAACGCGACGCTCTCCCAGCTGAGCTACCCCCCCGACTGAAAATAATTCTAGCACGAACAACCGGCGTCTTGACAAGGGGGCAAAAACATCAATTCGACGGTGTCGGTGCCCCCGCGAGGATCCACTCGACGATCGTCTGCGCATCGGCCTGACTCAGCCCTGGATGCGATGGCATGGGGATCATGCCCCAGACGCCTGCCCCGCCTTTCAGCACCTTCGTCGTCAGCTTCGCTTCGGCACTCGCATCGCCTTTGTACTTACCGGCGACCATCTGAAACGATGGGCCCACCCGCTTTTGCGTGATCGAGTGACAACCCATGCATGCATTGCCGCGCGCCAATGCGAACGCCTTCGATGCGTCCACCGGCGCGGCATGCGCCAGCACAGACAAACTTGCGCCCGACAACAGCAGCGCCCAGCGGAAAAACGTCTTCATCCTATCGCCTTCGTTTTCAGAAAATCAGTCGCCCACATCAGTTACTACTGTGCTTGGCCGTCGGATTACCAGGCTGTGCCGACGCCGCATTCCCGATCGGTGCCGGTGCCTGCTGATCCAGCGGCTGCGCACTGACGCCATCGGCCGGAAC
>CAWUJR010000058.1:0-13329 GCA_963922375.1 uncultured Robbsia sp. | reverse complement strand
TGGCGTGCGCGTGCTTGGCGCGGATGGTGCCGAGGCCGCAGGCCGCCTTGCGGCGTTGGCGGTGTTGAAGGATTTCGGTCATCCGGTCGCGCAGGCGCAGATCGATGCATTGATACGCGAACGTGCCAAGATGGATCGCTTCCGTGAAGGCCTCGTGCAGGCGTTCCCTTGGCCGGCGGAACAAGCTGCGGCGCTGTGCGACGATACGATCGTTTGTCGTTGCGAAGGCATCAGTGCGGGGGAATTGCGCCGCGTCATTCGGGACGAAGGCGCACAGGAAGCGAATCGCGCGAAGGCGTTCAGTCGTGTCGGGATGGGACGTTGTCAGGGACGCTATTGCGGCCATGCCGGTGCAGAGGTGATCGCCGCAGCCGCGAACGTGCCGATCGAGCAAGTCGGGCGATTGCGCGGGCAGGCACCCGTCAAGCCGTTTTCGATAGCGACAGTCGCCATGTCCGGAGAACAGAAATGAAACGGTCTGATGCCGATGTGATCATTGTCGGTGGCGGCTTCATGGGCGCGTCCACGGCGTTCTTCCTGCGCCAACGAGGGCAATCGGTCATCCTGTTGGAGCGTGGGTTGATCGGGCAGCAGGCGAGCGGCACGAATTTCGGGAATGTGCGGCGGCAAGGACGGTTTCTACCGCAGTTGCCGTTGGCGAATCGGTCGCGCGACATCTGGGGGCGGATGCCCGAATTGATCGGGCATTCCGGTGAGTTTCTGGCGTCGGGGCATATCCGCGTCTGTTATCGGCAGGAGCAGGCCGATATGTTCGAGATATACGCGAAGGACGCGGCGCAATATGGGCTGAAACTCAATCTGTACACCGGTGCCGCGATGCGCGCGAAATTTCCGTTCCTCGGACCAGAAGTGCTCGCGGCCTCGTATTCGGAACGTGACGGTCATGCGAATCCGCGATTGGCCGCCCCGGCGTTCGGCCGTGCTGCGGTGCGTGCCGGTGCGCAGGTGGTCGAAAATACTGAGATTGCGACGGTGGAAAAGGATGGCACCGGGTTTCGTGCGACCAGCACTGATGGTCGCGTCTTTTGTGCGCCGACGTTGCTGATCACGGCCGGTGCATGGGGAAGTCAGCTGAGCGAGCAGTTCGGCGAACAGGTGCCGATCGCTGTTCATGGACCGCAGATGGCGGTGACCGAACCGATACCGTACATGATTCGACCGGTCGTCGGCGTATCGTCGCCGATGATTGAAGAAGTTCTGTACTTTCGTCAGGTCGAACGCGGCAATATCGTGATCGGCGGCTGCGCCCGCGGTCCGGCTTTCCTGGATGCGCGTCGTGCGAAAGCGCTGCCGGAGAGCGCGTTACTGCAATTTCGTCAGATGGCGCGGCTGGCGCCTGCCCTCACGAAGCTCAACATCATCCGTGTCTGGAGCGGCGTCGAGGGCTATATGCCCGACGATCGCCCGATCATGGGGCCGAGTGGCAAGGTGCCGGGGTTGTTCTATGCATTTGGCTTTTGCGGACACGGCTTTCAGCTAGGACCGGGTGTCGGCGATGTCATGGCCGAACTGATCGCAACCGGCGCCACGAGTACGCCTATCGAGCCGTTTGCCATCGACCGGTTCGCCTCGTCGCCCGGTGCGGATGACGCCGTCGCCGCCAGGCCCACGATCACGCCGCGCGCCGCCGCGTAAGGATAACGATATGCGCGATATGGCGATGCATCAAACGTTGCACTCGGTTCCGTCATCGAACGATTGGGAGGCTTCATCGTCGATGCCCATGTCGGCGTCGGTGTCGATGTCTTCAAAGCGATCGTTGCCGTCTCGTCCGATCGAACGCGCCATCGCATTGATCGAAACGGCATTTTCGCAGCAGGTCAGTCTCGCCACGTTGGCTGAAACGGCGGGTCTGAGTGTCTCTCGCTTCGCCACATTATTTCGCCACGAGATGGGCATATCGCCGTATCGTTACGTCTGCCTCGTGCGTATCCGGCATGCGCAGCGATTGCTGGAGAGCGGTTTGCCGCCGTCGATCGTGGCGACGGAAGTCGGCTTCTTCGATCAGAGCCACCTGGGGCGTCACTTCCGACGCACGCTCGGGATGACGCCGCGTTGCTATCTGCGCGGCTGAGTGGGTGCGTGGGTAAAATCAAGCAACGGAGGCAGTCGCTTTCGCTTGACGTTTCTTGAATGCGTGCAGCGTGGCGCACGCTGTCATGGTCAGGCCTTGCGTAGATAGGATGCTTTCAGCATGAAGCTGCCGGCGTCGGTCTTGCAATCCACTTCGTGATCGCCATCGACCAGACGAATGCCTTTGATCTTGGTTCCCACCTTGAGCGTGGTCGACGACCCTTTGACTTTCAGATCCTTGATCAGCACCACCGCATCGCCGTTTTGCAATACGTTGCCATTGGCGTCTTTGATCACGCGCTCATCGGCTCCTTCCTCCCCCTGCGGGGCCTGCATCGGCCATTCGTGTGCGCAATCGGCGCAAACGAATTGCTCGCCGTCGGGGTAAGTATTTTCCATCGCGCATTGCGGGCAGGCGGGAACAGTCGACATGGTGTGCATTCTTCGGTCAGTAGGATAAGAGCCGAATTATAGACGCCTATGTCAGAAAGACGATTCCGATAATCCGTTCACGCACAGTTCGGCGACACTGGCGGAGTTCGGCAGGTTCAGCAGCATGGACACCATGGTGGCGAGGTCGTCCGGTTGCGTCATTTGCTCGGCAGGCATCTCGGTCAGGCTGGCGGCCATATCTGTCGCGACAAAGCCGGGACACAGGGCCGTTGAGCGAATGCCTTTATCCCAACCGGTTTGCCGTAATGCATGAGACAACGCGAGGGCGGCAAACTTGCTGATCGAGTAAATGCCCGAACCGACGGATTTCACCCGTTTTCCCGACAGCGAGACCACCGTCACGATGCGTCCGCGTCCGGACTGCTCGAGATAAGGCCATGCCGCCCGCGCGACGCGCAGCGGTGCCTTGACGTTGACATTTAACACGGCATCCATGTCGTGATCGTCGGCTTCGATCACATTCTTCGGGATCATGATGCCAGCATTGTTGATCAGCGCATCGATCCGGCCGAAACGCTTCACCGTGGCCTCGGTCCAGGCTTGCTCCGAGCCAGCGATGTCGGCGTCGTACTGACAAACGACGGTCGAGGCAGTCCGCAGTTCGGGTGGCACCGAGTCAGGCTGACGCACGCCAATACTCAATTGCCAGCCTTCTTGCGCGAGACGCTTGGCAATTGCTGCACCGATGCCACGGTTGGCACCGGATATCATCGCAGTACGCGTTGTATGAGCTAATTCAGCCAATCGAGTCGATTGAGCCGCCGACGGGTCGACTGCTGCTGCGGAGGGGTGAGTCATTGCGCTTTTCCTTGCGTTCGTGTCGTCGCTACATTACAGCACCGATAAAAAGCGCGCTGTCGTGACGTACGCGACGCACGCGACGCACGCGACGCGGCGGGCCGTTTCTCGCGGCAGTGCTCGGCCAATAATCGCCTGGGCAAATGGGTCTTGGCGCGGGTGCAATCGCGCGCGTAAATTATTTTCTCTTGGCTCTTAAGTCTTCCAGGTCGTTGCCGTTAATTACGATAGCGCCTGCACTATATCGTCCGCGGCTCATTTTTTCTGCGGAAAAGCTAGCGTTTGCTACTTAGCGGTGCCGCACTGCGCTTCCCTTTTTAACGTCCTCTTAGGCTCGACGATGCAAGAAACGTCCATCGCTTTTCCGCGTTCTGTTGGCGCAACCACTGTCGTCACGCTAGACGGCGATAAGACCATGCAAATATTCTTGGTCGACGACGCCGTGCCGCTTTTCAATGTCACCTTTGGCCAATTGCGGTTTTTCGCGAACGCCGATCAAGTGCGGCAGCAGATCGATGAGTATCGCAAGGCGGGGAATGGTGAAATGCCCGCGCCGACCTGGAAGTGGCGTTTCGAATCGGGTTTCGAAAAGTCGATCGACGGCAAAGCCAACAAGGGTTGGCGGCTACAGGCATTGTGAGCCGTTCATGCAAAGGTGGCTCTTCAATCTTTTGGCGCGGATGGGAAGCGTATGGCCGAAGTAAATCGTGTTCTATGGACGTTCGTTCCGGGGCAGCATGAGGAAGACGCTTTTGCCTATTTGAACGACGTTCGATTGGCCCTGCGATCCATCCGGCTGGCGGACGTCCGGTCCATTGCGCAGGCGCCTAGCGCCGACGTGACCGTGGATGGGTGGGACTCCGTTATCAAAACATATTCCATACCGCTGCAGTCGTCGACCGCACCGATCTTGAAGGCCAGTGCCGCGGCGTGGATACAAGGGCGAGAAGGGCGTTCGCTCTCGATCAAATTGGGGAATGCACTTTCCGAGAAAGTGACACCGGGCGAAGTCGCCGCCCTGCTGGACGCAGCGCTGGCGCGCAATGCAGCAACTTGACTAAGCGCAAGTGGATGCCTGCATTGCGCGTTGTAAGCTCTCGAATACTTTCGGGGCCGTACATTGCGATACGTTGAAGCGCATGAATTGCGCTGCGGTGTGGGACGCGCTGAACACATTCCCTGGCGCGAACAGTACGTCTTCGCCCAGCGCGTGACGGGCCACGTTCGCCGCGTCTAATCTATCCGGAAGGCGTGCCCAGACAAACATCCCTGCTCGGGGTTGGGTCCACACCTCCAGTCCCGCCCGCTTCAAGCGACGCGTCGTTTCCCCCATCGCATCGGCGAGTTTCATGCGTAAGGCGTCGAGATGTCGTCGATAGGTGCCGTCCACCAAGACATGATGTACGGCGCTAGCGGCCACTTGGTTGCTACCGAACGAGGTCGCCAACTTCAAATCGATCAACGGTTCGACCCATCGCTGCGGCGGCGCGATGTAACCACATCGCATCGCCGCCGATAGCGTCTTGGAAAAGCTACCGATCGAAACGACTCGCGACAGCCCATCGAATGCGGCAAGACGCGGGGCGGGATCGGATTCGAAGTCGGCGAAAATATCGTCCTCTACGACCAGCAGATCATGCTCGCCTGCCAGTTTCAGCACGCGGTGTGCAACGGCTGGCGTCAACGTGGCGCCAGTGGGATTCTGGATGGCCGAGTTGGTGATATAAAGCCGCGGCCGATGTTGGATCAATGCCTGTTCGAAGCTGGCCAGATCCGGGCCGGTAGGCGTATAGGGCACGCTGACGACGGGTACGCGGTGCGCTCGCAGCAGCGCATGGAAATTGAAATAACACGGATCGTCGACGAGAACGGTATCGCCCGGTTCGAGCAGCAAGCGGCAAACCAGATCCAACGCGTGCGTGCCGCTATCGGTGAGCAGGATCTGCGCGGGCTCGACCACGATGCCGTGCTGCGAGAGACGCCATCCCAGTTGCTGCCGCAATGCCGGTAGTCCGGCCGGGGTTGCGTAATCGACGACGGATGCATGTTTATCCCGCGCGACGGCTCGCAATGCGCGGCGCATATTGTCTTCTGCCAGCCAAGACGGCGGCATCCAGCCGCACCCCGGCTTTAATGCACGCTCGCTGGTTTCCAGCGATTGCCGCGTCAGCCAGAGGGGATCGATTTCACGATCGAGGCGAGGGCCCAGGTCCGCGAGCGCCAGCGGCGGCGCATGGCCCGAGACAAAAAATCCCGATCCCCTGCGCGCCGTCAGGACGCCTTCGCCCGCGAGCCGGTCGTAAGCTTCCACCACCGTCGATTTGGATACATTCAAGCTATCAGCCATGTTTCTGATCGATGGCACGCGCGCGCCAGGCTGCAATGAACGATTTGCAATGCGTTCGTGCAAAGCATCCATCACCGCGCCTACACGCGTGCGCGGGGGCGTCGCTGTCGAGGTGCTCGCCGTCATTCATTGTGCTCCCATAACAACTGTACCGCTTTTCGTACGGTACAGTTCGATCAAATTGTATTGATTCGTAGCTTACGCTTTTTCTCATAAATGGGGATGATGAAAAGCCGAACTACGTGGGGCAATCGATGCAAAAAACAAGCAATGGGTGGCTGAGCGGTTTGCTTGGCGTGCTTATCTTCAGCGGCTCCCTGCCGGCGACACGACTCGCGGTGCAGGGCGTTGGCGATGGTCTTTCAACCGGCTTCGACCCGCTTTTTCTCACGTTCGCGCGCGCATCGATCGCGGGCATCCTGGCACTGGTGATGCTCGTCGCGGGTCGGCAACCGCGTCCGCAGCGCGGCGATGCGATGCCGTTATGCCTTGTCGCGGTTGGCGTGGTCATCGGCTTTCCGCTGCTGACTGCGTTGGCTTTGCGTCATATCACGTCGGCCCATGCGGTCGTCTTCATTGGACTGTTGCCTCTCGCTACGGCGATCTTTGGCGTGTTGCGAGGTGGCGAACGCCCACAGAGGGTGTTTTGGGTCTTTTCGTTATTAGGGAGCAGCGCTGTCGTCGCGTTTGCGTTGAGGAACGGGGTGAGCGCCAGTGTGAGCACGAATGCGAGCGCGAGTGTCGGTTCGCCTTTCGGCGCGTCGGCAGTCGGCGACGCGCTGATGCTGTTGGCCATACTGGTATGCGGCCTGGGGTATGCAGAGGGTGCGCGGCTATCGCGACGATTCGGCGGGTGGCAAGTCATCTGCTGGGCGCTGGTCCTGTGCCTCCCGCTGACGATGCCGCTAGCATGGTGGACGGCACCAGACTCTTTCGCACGCGTCGGAGGCCAGGCATGGGCGGGCCTGGCGTACGTGTCGCTGTTCAGCATGCTGGTCGGATTTGTGTTCTGGTACCGTGGCTTGGCGCTAGGTGGCATCACCGGGGTTGGACAACTGCAGTTATTGCAACCGTTTTTCGGCCTGCTACTGTCCGCATTGGTATTGCATGAGCCGGTACCAATGTCCATGGCCGCCGTGACCGTTGTCGTCGTCGCCTGCGTGGCCGGTGCCAAGCGCTTCACGCGTGCGCCGCCGGTCCGCCCGGCTATGGCCCCTCACCTGGCGGCCAAGCGTTGATTCAATCTGCCAACGTGTACTTCCGACGTGCGTCAGCCAGGATGTCCGTGGCGATGGTCATCTCTTCGATATTGCCAGAAAGCATATCCAGGAAATGCCAGTTCGGTCCGCCCGGTTCAGGGGCCGACACTCTCGTCGGCAGCCCGACGCGGTATGTCGGGCCAAGACCTGCGGATGCCAACGCGGTGTTGATCGCGTGCTGAATTTCCTGCGCGGAGGCAGTCTGGGGGGCGGTCAATGTCAGTCCCTTATTCAGGTGTCGAAGGAGCGGATGTCGATAGCACGTCGGCTTCTTCATGCTCGTGCTTCAAGTGAGGCTTGCGCCCGGGCTGCGGTGCATGTTCTGCGTCAGGCGCAACTTGCTCGCCGTGGTGCTTCTTTTCCTGCTGAACTTTTTTGTCGTGCGCAACGTTGCGGGGATCTGTCATGACGTTCTCTCATTAATAGCCAGCAGTCAGCTTAGAAGCGATCGTGCTAAAGGGGTAGCAGCGTACGCCCAAACCTGTGTCAGCGGATGACTACACGTCGGCATATTGACTGGCCCTTTGCGTTACGGTATATTGAAATATCTCAATATATAGATTTGGAACCCGCTTTGACTTCTCTCTCTGACGCTCGCATTGGCATGACCGCCGACGCTGCTACTGCTTCTGCCCCAGTGGCCGCGATTGCCGCCCCGCTTTTTACGCCACTGACTTTTGGCGCGACGACATTGCGCAATCGTATCGTGATGGCACCGATGACCCGTAATCAATCGATTGGCGGCGTGCCTGGCGACGACGTATGCGCGTATTACCGCAGTCGTGCCGCGGGTGGCGTGGGTCTGATCATCACCGAAGGCACCTATATCGGCCATCCTGGCGCCAATGGATATGCACAGGTTCCGGCATTTCATGGTGACGCAGCGCTGAACGGCTGGCGTCGGGTCGTGGAGGCGGTGCATGCAGAAGGCGGCGCGATCGTACCGCAGCTCTGGCATGTAGGTGCCGCACGCCGTCCCGGTGTCGAGCCCGATCCGACCGTCCCGGGCTTTGGACCGATGGCCATCGATGCGGACGGTGAGTCGGTGGTTACGGCGATGACGCAACAGGATATCGATGACGCTGTTGCGGCGTTCGCTCAAGCGGCACAGGACGCGCAGCGCATCGGTTTCGACGGTGTCGAACTCCATGGTGCGCACGGTTATCTGATCGATCAGTTTCTGTGGCCGCAAAGCAATCAACGCAACGACGGCTATGGCGGCAGTGCGTCGAAGCGCTTGCGTTTCGCGCTTGAGGTGGTCCGCGCGGTGCGGGCTGCGGTGGGCCCCGATTTCCCCATCATTTTCCGTTTCTCGCAATGGAAGCTGGACGATTACGCCGCGCGCATTGCCGAAACGCCTGAAGAATTAGAGGCGATCGTCAAGCCACTGGCGGACGCGGGTGTCGACATTTTTCACGCGAGTACGCGACGTCTCGGCGATGCGGCATTCGACGGTTCTCCTGAAACATTGGCAGCACTGACGCGTCGCTTAAGCGGTAAACCGGTGATTGCTGTCGGCGGCGTCGGGCTGGACAAAGCGTTCCGGACAGGGCATTTTACGCGTACCGAGACACCTGATGCGAAGAGCGTCGTCGATCTGCATCATCTCGTCGCCGCATTCGAGCAAGGGGATTTCGATATGGTGGCAGTAGGACGTGCGTTGCTGTCGGATCCGCAATGGGCAGCGAAGGTTCGCGATGGGCACATCGATGCGCTGAACGATTTCGATACCAAGGCGCTGGATACACTGGTGCGCTGACGGTTGCGCTGCCGCTAGCCGGAAGGGCAGGTCAAGCGCAGACCCGAAGACGAGAAATGGAGCGGGGGTGATGCCGGTGACGAAACGATGCGGTGGTGTCAGCGACGATCTTCCTTATAATGAGCGCCTTGCCCTATCGCATGCCGCTGCGTCGGCCGCCGCCCGCTTCCCCCAACTCATGAAAACGTCCGAGATCCTCAGCGCGCTGTCCAATCCGACGCGGCTCAATATTCTTACCTGGCTGAAGGATCCAAAACGGCATTTTCCGCCGCAGCACGACAACGCGCCGGAAAATGGCATTTGTGTCAGCCACATACAGGAAAAAACCGGCCTCTCGCAATCGACCATCTCGCTTTATTTGGCCGCATTGCAACGGGCTGACCTTGTGCAGTCGCAGCGATCGGGGCAGTGGACCTACTATTCGTTGAACCGTGAGGTGATCGCCGCGTTTCTGGCAGATCTGGCGACGCGCTTATAACGCGGCACCTTCGCCCGTGTCGGGCAGCATCGATAACGACGATGCGGCGGTTTTCAGTAACGCGGTTGCCGCATCGAGCGTCGGACTGGCGTATTCGTCGATGCGCCGCAAATAAGGGCAGGTCAATGTGGCGATCGCCTGCCCCGACGGGCCGAACAACGGAAAAGTCACATCGGTCACGGCGACCGTCTGTTGACTGTCTTTCTGTGAGAATCCGTCGCGCTGAATCTGCTGATATACCCGCTCAAGCATCTGCAGATCGCGGCTGGCTTCGCCTTTCACTTTGTGGTGTTCCGCGAGCATATGCTCACGTTGTTCAGCGCGCTGAAATGCTAGCATCACGCGCCCGGACCCGGTATCCAGCAGCCCGATTCTTGCGCCAAGACGCACCGAAATACCCCATGACCCCGGGCCATCGACTTGCGCAATCACCAGCAGACTGCCGCGATCGTAGACCGCGAGATGGCACGATTGCTCGGCAGAATCGGCAAAGCGATGCATGACGGGGAGCGCTTCGGCGATCAGTCGGTTCGTCGGCGAATGCCGATGCGCGAGCGCATAGAGCTTCAGACTCAGTGCGTAGCGGTCGCCACCGGCGGAGCGCACCACATATTGCCGCATCACCAGGCGCTCCAATACCCGATACATCTCGTTCGCATTACGGTTCAGCCGTTTTGTGATCTCCGCGCGCGTCAGCCCTTCTTTCTGCTCGGCTAATAACTCAAGAATATCGAGCCCTTTATCCAGCGCCGGCGCGCGATAGCGATCGACATCTCGCTCGTCGTTTGAGGCCTTCCGAAGATCGCCGTCGCCTTCCATGTCTTGCGGTTCGAGTGGATCTTGTCGTTCGTGTTGCGCGACGGCGGCGTCATCGACCGATGCTGCGACTCGCTTTCTTCCCGATTCCCGTTTGGAGGACACCTCGCGTCTGTCTCCGCGCTCAACTTCCATGTCGTGTTCGATGTTCATTTTGTCTAAGGGAAAGTCCTAGCGCTCCTTACGCCGACAGTGCTTGACGCCCTGTCATTCATAGAAGAATATCATGTTCACAAATGAATGCCTGCAAGATTGTGCTCCCTCGGCGACGGGTAGATGAACAGTGAGAAGTCGGTCAGGGCAGCACATGAGACGCGGGTAAAAAACGCCCTAAGCGGACGCACGCGAGCGGGCCCATAAATCTGGAGACAAGCAATGACGTCCATGAAAGGGCTGCTTGCAGCTCGCCGTTTCGCCGGTCGCTTTAGTCACATTCTTCCCGTTGGTCTCGTCGGTCTGATCCGGTCCGCCCAGGTCGCCAATGCCGTCCCTGTTCCTAGCCGGTCGCGCTTTCCTTCGACCGCTGTCATGCTGCCTGACGCCCGTCGTAAGCGATTGATGGCCGGCATCGCGGTTTGCGGATTGGGGCTCGGTCTTGGCACCGCGGCCCATGCCGCCGATGCGGGCAAAGTAGGGCTCGATTTGCCGCTCCTGACCTCGCCGTTCTGGCAGGCTTATAACAACTATCTGCCGCAGTATGCGAAATCGATGGGCATCGATATTCTCGCGCCCGTCAACTCGAACAACGACCCGGCGCAGCAGATTACCGATATGAACAATCTGCTGAATCTTGGTGCGAAGGGCATTGTGGTGGGTCCGCTGGATTCGGCCGCGATCAGCCGGGCGCTGGATGCTGCTGCGGCGAAGAACGTGCCGGTTGTGGCAGTCGATGTTGCACCCACACAAGGCAAGGTGGCGATGGTCGTCCGTGCGGATAACCGCGCGTATGGCACGAAAGCGTGCGAATACATCGGTGCCCACGTGAAGTCGGGCAAGGTTGTACAAATCATGGGTGATTTGGCATCGGTGAATGGCCGGGACCGGTCCGAAGCGTTTCGCGCTTGTATGAAGCAGTTTCCGCATCTTTCGGTACTGGAGATTCCCGCGGGGTGGAAGGGCGATGTGGCCGCCGCATCGTTGGATAGCTTGTTGACCGCGAATGCCGATGTCACTGCGATCTATATGCAGGCAGGCGGCGTCTATCTCGCGCCAACATTGCAAACGCTTCGCCGCAAGCAGTTGCTGGTCAAGGCAGGGGAGCCAAAGCACATCGTCATCTTCAGTAACGATGGCATCCCTCAGGAATTCGATGCGATCCGTCAGGGACAGATCGATGCGACGTTGTCGCAGCCGGCGGACCTGTATGCGAAATACGGTTTGTACTACATTCAGGCGGCACTGGCCGGAAAGACCTTCAAGCCAGGGCCGACCGATCATGACAGCACGATTATCAAACTCTCCAACGGCACGCTCGAAGACCAGTTGCCTGCGCCGCTCGTGACCAAAGCCAATGTTGATGACAAGTCGCTCTGGGGCAATACGCTGAAGTAATCGTGATCGTGATCGAAATCGTGATGGTGGTCGAGTAAGCAGGCGAACGCCAGGAGGTGCGCAGAAATGAATGCAGGCATCGAAGCAAACCCGGAAGCAGGCATGAGCACGAACGAGGGAACGTCTATGAATTCGCGCATCGATACCCGCGCGAATGCGTCGGACATTCCGGTGGTTGAAGCGCGCGGCGTGACCAAACGCTACGGTGCGATGGCCGCATTAAACGATGTCAGTATTCGGGTGATGCCCGGCGAATCGCATGCGCTGGTCGGCCGTAATGGTGCCGGGAAGTCTACCCTCGTGTCCATCCTGACCGGCCTGCGCAAACCCGACACCGGGGACGTGCGCTTCAGCGGCGCCGACGCGCCGTCGATCGCCGATCGCGATGCGTGGCGGGAATGCGTGGCATGCGTGTACCAGCACTCGACGATCATCCGCGATCTCACGGTAGCGGAGAATTTGTTCATCAATCGACAGCCGATGCACGGCGGCGTCATCGATTGGCAGACGATGCGGCGTAATGCGCGGGACCTGCTCGATCACTGGAAGATCGACGTGAGGGAAGATGCGCGCGCCGGCGATTTGACGGTGGAGGCGCGGCAGCTCGTCGAGATCGCACGGGCGCTGTCGTACGGCGCACGCTTCATCATCTTGGACGAACCCACTGCGCAATTCGATGGCGACGAGATCAAGCGGCTCTTTCGGCGCATAGAGGAGCTGCAGCGTGAAGGCGTGACCTTCCTGTTCATTTCGCACCATTTGCAGGAGGTGTACGAGATTTGTCAGGCCGTCACCGTGTTACGCGACGCGCGCCACATCATCAGTGCGCCGGTACGGGATCTACCACGGGAAAAGCTGATCGAGGCGATGACCGGCGAACCGGGCGGTCTTGCCGTGACCGATGCCGCCACGCGTCCGGCGTTGGCGGCCGATACCGCGATCGCACTGGACGTCGACGACCTCTCGGGCGCTGACTATTACCACGTATCGTTCAGCGTACGACGGGGCGAGGTCATCGGTCTGGCGGGTGCATCGAGCAGCGGACGGACCAGCATTGCGGAGGCCATCGTAGGCCTGAGCCCGCAGCGCGCGGGCACGATTCGTATCGACGGGCGCGGCTTACCCCCCGGCAATGTTCCCGCCGCACTCGCGCGCGGCATCGGTTGCGTCCCGAAAGACCGACATCACGAAGGGTTGGTGCTGTCGCAATCAGTTGCTGAAAACGCGTCGATGACGATCGCACGCACATTGGGGCGGTTCGGCTTCGCTTCTCCAGCCAAAAAGCATGCATTTGGACAACGAATGATCGATGCCCTCGGGATCAAAACCGAAGGACCCGAGCACGTCGTGTCCGGCCTCTCGGGCGGTAATCAGCAAAAGGTCGTGATGGCGCGTGCATTGGCGAACGATCCGACTGTGCTCGTGCTGATCGATCCGACCGCGGGCGTCGATGTCAAATCGAAGGAAGCGTTGCTTGCAGTGGTCGACCGGGTTCGCGACGAAGGCAAGGCGGTGCTGATCGCTTCCGGCGAGATCGACGATCTACGCACCTGCGACCGGGTCCTGGTGATGTTTAGAGGCGAGATCGTCGCCGACTTCCCTGCCGGTTGGCAGGACCATGAATTGATCGCCTCGATTGAAGGAGTCAGCCTCCATGAAGAATAATGTACCGAGCCCGGCGCTGCCGGCAAGCGGACCCAGAAGCGGAGCAGCAGGCGGGTCGGCAAGCGGACCGGGTGCGGTTGTCAGCGGCGGCGTGAGTGCTGCGAGCGCG
>CAWUJR010000057.1:0-13368 GCA_963922375.1 uncultured Robbsia sp. | reverse complement strand
TATGCGCCCGCCACCCGTGCGCAGGTCTATCAAGCACTGGTGCAGGCTGAAAACGACGGGCAGTTGAAATATTTGAATGCGACTGTCTACGCCCATCACTAAGCAATAGCCTCAATCGATGACGTTCTTGAACAAAACACGGCGCCGATCGGTCGATTTATGCGATCGCGTCATTGACCTTTGGCACAGGCGGGAAAGCTGTCGGCAAGCTTGGAACGGCTTACGATCAGACTGGCATCGACCCACCCGTGTTTGTCGTCGCCGTCTGTTCGCGTGGCTGGCGATCGCAGCGTTAACGCTGATGACGACCGCATGCGCGAACATGACGAACGACCATGCGGGCAACGCCAGCCAATGCGTCGGTCCACCGGATTACTGTGTCCCGTATTTTGGTGCTTGACAGGCGCGCGAGATCGCACCTGGGTGTACCGGCTCCCGGCGCGAGCGAATGGCAGCGCAAAGCATGGCCTGCTGTGCGACACCATCGCCATCAAATCAGGCCGACTCCTCTGTGCACAGCTGATAGCCAAACCGACTGACCGTCTCGATGCGTGCGGCAAACTGACGCTCGGACAGCTTTCGGCGCAGCCGTGACACCACCAGACTCACGCTGGCGGGTTCAACATCGTCTTTGTCCGGCCACGCATAATGAATCAATTGCTCGCGCGACACGGGACGGTTCGGCGAGCGCAGCAAGCATTCGATCAAAAGATACTCACCCTTTGTCACCGGCATGCGCTTGTCGTGCTCGGTCAATTCATGCGTGGCGGCATCCAGCGCCAGTGCCGCTTTGATCTGCTCCGGGGCGATCGCGCCACCCGATGCGGCAGTTGACGCATAGGACACCGCGGCAACCGTCTCGCGCGTCAGCAGACGGCGACGCTCCAGCGCAACCATCCGCTCTTGCAATTCAGTGAATGAATAGGGTTGCACGAAACACGCATCGGCACCGGCACGCAGCAATGCCGCCCGCTCTGCCCCGCTCGCGCGCGGCAGCACGACAATCAGCGCAGGCGATGCGCTCGCTTGCGCAAACAGCGCAAGCGATTTGAGCAACGATGACGGCGTATCGGCCATTGCGGCATCCACCGCCATGATCACAATGGCTTCAAATATTTCCTGAGAGGCGAGATACGCACCGTCGCGTAGGTCATCGATGACCCGAACGCTGTGCGCGCATTCTCGAAGCGCTTTGTGCAGATAGGCACCCTCTGCAGGCGTGCCCGTGATTAACAGAACTCGCATTTGTTTTTATGGATGGTGCCGATCTTGACTTCCTTTCCGCAGCTTACCATCACAGCGATCAACGAGCGTGCGTGCATCCTTACTGAATGCGCACGCCGCCCCGCACTTGCGCGACGTGCGCCACAGGCAGACAGTCGCGGCGGTACTCCGCGTGCAACTTCTGTTCCGCAACGGTCACTGGACTGGGATAGGTATATTCGCTTGCGTTCGGCTCGTACCCTACCGCTTCGAGCTCGCCTAATTCCTGCATCAGATCGTGATGCGTGACCGACTGCGATACCTTATTGAAAGGATAGGCATGACACTCCTGCGGCGTGAGATGCGGCGCCCCCTGTGCGGCGCTCGCACCGGCGAGCAATGCACAGGCGATGCCCATATACAGTGTCTTCAATTTCTTTCCGGCTGGCGTCATCAGATTTCCCCAAGTTTCGCGACACGCGTTCGCGCATCGGTCGAAGTGCCCCCGAGTCACTGCGTCGCGTTATGCGATGGTTGCATCGTCGGGTTTCAGAAAGATCAGGATAGCGCCGGTAAGTGTTTGAAAACCCATCGTAAAGGTTAAAAAAAGTTTAACTTCAACCGATACGGGCAAGCATCGTCAGAACTTGTGCATCATTGCCACGCGCACGATAGCCTGGTTGCCGTTCGACGAGAGGCCCACGAAGGTCGGGGTCTGCGCAAAATCGAAAGACGTCCCCGTGTTGGCGCTGACGATGTGCTGATACGTCCCCTGAATGTAGAACGTGGTCCGCACACTGATGTCATAGCCCAGAATCATCGTCACTTGATGCCACTTCGGTTGATACTGACGTGCGGTCGAGGTCAAACGACTTTGCGTGAACGTGTACGACGCGCCAAGCCAGGTGTCGGGGCGGAAGAAGTATTCGCCGTTCAGCTCGAAGTTGTCCAGCTTCCACGAACTCCAGGTGCCATTGTTCGGTTCCGACTTACCCGTGGACAGATAGAACCCGCCGGTCGGATCGTCGACCTGAACGTGCGAGTACGCAAAGCCCAGTTGCGCGTTGCCGAATTTATATGCGATGGCCGCGTCGATATTCTGTTGCGAGCCGCCGTAGAACGACGAATCGGCCGTCACTGCACCATCGGCACTCCCCGGGTGATCCAGGTTCACGTAGGCCACCGCGATCTTCAGCCCGTTCAATTTGTATTGCGCGGCCAGCGCATACATCCGGTTATCGGTGAACTCACCGGCCTGGTTGCTGAACGCATACATCACGTCGCCGGTCAGGCCGTGATAAACCGGGGTGACGTATTTGACCGAGTTATTGGCACGCCAATCCCAGTCGGAGTTGTCGCCGTCCATCGGATGCGCCGCCAGATTGCCGCCCCATTGACCGACCGCAGTGACGGAACTCCACAATTCGACCGATGGATCGTATTGGCGTCCGAAGGTCAGCGTACCGAATTTCGACGAACTCAAACCCACATAGGCCTGGCGGCCGAATTCGCGCCCCCCTTGGCGATTCGTCCCGGCGTTGACGTCGAAACCGTTCTCGAGGCGGAATACCGCGCTCAGACCACCGCCCAGATCTTCCGAGCCACGCAGCCCCCAGCGATTGCCCACCAGGTCGTTGCTCTTCATCGACACCAAGCTTTGCCCTTTCACATTGCTGGTGTAGTTGATCCCCTGATCCAACACACCGTACAACGAGACGCTGCTCTGCGCGTGCGCGAGCGGCGCGAAAAGCGGCAAAAAGGCGACGCTTCCCGCCAGTGCTGCCGGCGCCCATGCTCCCCGGAATACTTTCATGCTTTTCTCTGCTTATCGATCTGATGGCCGATTTTTGGTCTAAAGAAAATACTTTTTGAAGCGAGGATTGTGCCGGATAACGGTCCAGTCTGGGAGAAGGCAACGCTTTAGACGCATTTTTTTGGCCTATTTTGCGATTTTTTGGGATATTTTGATGCGTCGACGCGACGCTCGAGGCAGTTCGGAGCGCAGTGCCCAGCGGCACTACGGCATTCCAGCACCGGTGATATCGATGCTAACGCCAAACTCGGCAACGGCGTCATTCGAACGCGTGGGGCCAACACTCGACGGTGATCTTCGCTCCCGGATCCGCACTACCAATACGAATGTCGAAATCATGCACACGCACCACGGCGGTGACGATGCTCAAGCCAAGACCGACGCCCGGCAGATGGCGCGTCGCGTTGCTTCGGTAGAAGCGCTGTAACACAGCGTTGCGTTCGTAGACGGGGATGCCGGGCCCTTCGTCGCTGACACTGACATACGGCCCACCGGCGCCCTCTTCCAGTTGGATGACGATACGGCCGCCGGGCGGAGAAAACTTGATCGCATTGTCCATGAGATTGCTGAATGCCTCGAACAGCAGCGCGCGGTCGCCATTGATGCAAAGGGCCTTCGGCGACGTCGATGTGCGCGCCGGGAGTAACGTGAGTAGCACGCCGCGGTCTTCGGCCAATGGCTCGTATAACTCGAACAGATCCGTGACTAACGCTTGCAGATCCATGACCGCGAAGCCCCCACGGCGCTGCAACGCCCCGATCTCTGAAATCCGCAGCATCGCGCGAAAACGACCAAGCAACGTGTCCGTTTCGACGCGCGCCTGAACCAGCATGCCCGCGGCGGTGGCGTCCTCCATCAAATGGCTCTGCTCTTCTAGGTTGCCGAGCAGGGTACGAATGTGCGCAAGCGGCGTGCGCAGATCGTGCGCTATGCCATCGCAGGCACCTTTCACCTCGTGCATAAAACGCTCGACTTCGCCCAGCATGTGGTTGACCAGGTGCGCGAGCATATCCAGCTCGTCGCGACCGCCCACCGGCAGCCGTTGGTTCAGATCGCCTCGCGCGATACGAAGCGTCACGCGGCGGATGTCGCGGACACGACGCAGTTGCCTGACACTGATCAGCAAACCGCCTGCAATGCCCACGATCAGGCATATCACCGCGCCACCGATCAACGTCTGGTTCAACGCGCGCCGGATGCCCAATACATTGCTGAGGTCTCGTGCGACGATCAACGTATCGCCTTCGTCTCGGCGCGTCGCCATCACCCGGGCCTCGGGCGAGCGGAGATCATGCGTGATCGATAAACCGCTGACGGTGTGCCCCGTTTCGTCGGGAAGCACGCCGGCGGGGATCTGACGAATGTCCCCGGCGATGTGCTCGCCGGTGCTCGAAAACAAACCGTAGTAGTTCGTGTGCATCCGCTCGTGCTCGAGCCGGCGATGAATCGTCATCGGCAACAAGTCGGGTGCAATCGAGTCGAAATAGGTCAATTGCCAGCGCATCAGGCCGTCGGTAGCCTGCTCGATCGATCGTGTCACGGACCATTCCAGCGCGCCCACCAGACCGATCACGGAGGTCGCGAAGATCACCGCATAAATCGTCAGCCAACGGAACGTGGTGGTGTGCCATCCACGCCCCAAACCGGGTGGATAGGCTCTACTCATGGCAAGACATCATGACGAAGGAGGTAAGGGTCGACAGTCGCAGCGCTGGAAAGGAAGAAACGCGGCTTTCAAGAAGCCAGCGCCAGCATACGCCGGCCGCGGTGTCGCCTTGTCGTCGATTGCATGAAACGAAATTTACTTTAGCGACGCAATATGCAAGTTGTCGGGGGAGCGCTTGGCCTCCCGCTTCGCCGCCGCCGCATAGGTTGCGATCATGTCGCTATCGACCTCCGCACCACGCGGTACCGAAACGACACCGACCGCCATCGTCACGAACTCGTAGAACCGGCTATTGCCATGCCGATCCTCGCTTCGGATACCACCTGCCTCGATATCGGCGCGTGCATACAGACGCACCGCGCTCGCATTGAATGCGTCGATGGCGGCACGGATACGCCGCAACCAGTCCTCGCTCTGGAAGAAAATGAGGAAATCGTCGCCGCCCACATGCCCGAGAAAATCGGCGTGCGGTTCGCACCGCTCGCTGAGGACCGCTGCGGCAAGCTTGAGCATTTCGTCGCCTTGCCAATAGCCGTACTGGTCGTTGAACGGCTTGAAGCCGTTCAGGTCGCAATAGCAAGCATGGAAAGGCGCGCCGCTTTCAACCAGCCGCTTGATATGGACGTCGATCGGCATATTGCCCGGTAGAAAGGTCAGCGGATTGGCGTAACGCGCGGCCTCGATACGGACCTCCGTGACCGCGCGCACCAGATCCTCGCCGGTGGCCAGTCCCGCATACCTGCCCTGCTCGACCAGAATGAGACCATCGGCTAGATAGTGCTGGTCGCCGCGGCTCAGCAGTTCGACCAGTGTCTCGATTGGCGCGCTTTTGTCGACGATCACCGGCGCACTATTGGCAAAGGCCATGCAGCTCTTCTTGCCGAACAGTTCACGGTGGTACGGCAACGCATACGCATCGACAAAACTGCGCCGATTGATCAATCCGACCGGTTGATCACGGCCGTCAAGCACCGCCAACGCATGTAACTGGGGGTGAGAAGCCAGCAAGTCGAAGACAACGTTATTACGCGTGTCGCACGACACGCTCGGGGCGGCGATCAGCAGACGGCTTGCCGAAAAGGTCCGGGGCGATAATTTGACGGCCTCGGGGAAGACCGCGATCGCATCGGTGCAGATGATGTCCATGGCTGCCGGTAACAGCGTCCCGGCCGGGCCGGCATCGGGCCGGCCGAGCGCAAATCCTTGGCCGTAGGCGATGCGCAGATCGCGGCAGACGGCGATATCCTCCGTATGCTCGAGCCCCTCGGCAATGACCTCCGCCCTTCCCGCCTTCGCCAACTGTTGGATGGCCCGCAGTGCTTCAAAGCCGAACGCCGATGCCGCCACACCGGTGACGAGGCGACGATCTATCTTTATATAATCAGGTTCGAGCGCCACCCAAAGACTCAGCGTGGCATGACCGGCGCCGTAGTCGTCCAGTGCGAACTGGGCGCCCGACGCGCGAAGCTTGTCGACCGCCACCCGCAACCGATCGATTGCACCCGCTTCCCCATGCTCGGCCAATTCGACCACGATCCGCGCCGGATCGAACGACTCACCGCGGACGAACTCTCGCACGGCCTCCTCATCCTGCACCACATCGCAAAACGCCTCGGCACTGAAGTTGAGGAAGAGCTTGCCCGGCAAACCGAGACGCGCAAACGTGATCAACGCCAACCGGGCGGCAAACCGTTCAAGCTGTACCCGACACTGCTGCGACTGCGCCAACTCGAACAATGCGGCGGGGGACTCTATCGATGTGCCGCGAGGGCCGCGGATAAGCGCTTCATACCCCAAAACATCCCCTTTGGCAAGCCCGCCGATCGGCTGAAATACCGGCCTCAAAAGCTGCTGCTGGATGCAGTCGGTAATACTGGCAGTCATGCGCGCTCCCTTCTATTGACGCGGCAATCCGCCCCGCGGCCGTGGCGGCAAGCGGCTGCCGGCAAGCGTAAACCCCGACTGTGACGGCATTATTACTTTCAAAATTCTTGCGCAAGCCCGTCATAACCCTGTCAACAGGACACAACAGTCCACCCGGGACAAATGGGAAAAAGGAGTATTTTTTACCTGTATTGTCTCGAAATAAGCGTTGTTCCAGTGCACCAACAATAGACTGTTGCAGTAAACGGCGTGTCACGCTTCTATGCCTCCCCTACACTTCGCTTCGAATGCTTCACGGGTAGCCAAGGAATTATTTCTGCGTTAAGCAGATTTGCTCTCCGCAGGGACGCCCCGCACTGCCCCGAAACATTACTCATCGAATTTGGAGAAGCAATAATGAAAAAGACCCTCCTGGCAGTCGCACTGACCAGCGCTTTCGCGGTCACCGCACACGCACAGAGCAGCGTCACGCTGTATGGTTCGTTGGACGCCGGCATGGTGTTCACGAACAACCAAGGCGGCCACCAAAATTGGCAAGAAAACAGCAGCAACCTGTCCGACACGTACTGGGGCCTGCGCGGTAATGAAGATCTGGGCGGCGGTCTGCATGCGCTGTTCACGTTGGAAAACGGCTTCAACATCAACAGCGGCACGAACACCGAAAGCGGCACGCAGTTCAACCGCCAAGCGTTCGTCGGCCTGAAGAGCGACCAGTATGGCGCGCTGACGCTGGGTCGTCAGTACGACTCGATGGTCGACTTCCTGGCACCGATCTCGGAAACGGGCGCAGGCACCGGCAACAATCTGGCTGCGCACCCGTTCGACAACGACAATCTGTCGAACACGTTCTCGATCAAGAATTCGGTCAAGTACAAGAGCGCGAACTACAACGGCTTTGAGTTCGGCGGCCTGTATGGCTTCAGCAACCAAGCTAATGGCTTTTCGAACAACCGTGCGTACAGCGCCGGCGCGTCGTACATGAACGGCCCGTTGAACGTTGCTGCGTCGTACTTGCAGATCAACAACGGCGGCTCGAACACCACTGGCGCCACCGCGCTGGGTAATGGCGATGCGAACGTTGCAGCAAGTCTGCAGCGCACGTTCGGTGTCGGCGCGAACTACACGTTCGGCCCGGCAACGGTCGGCCTGGTCTGGACGAACACCCACCTGGACGGCATCGCCGGTACGGGCTCGGTGTACGCTCCGGTGTCGTTCGTGGGCAGCAACTTGCACCTGAACAACTACGAAATCAACGGCAAGTACGCGTTGACCCCGGCGCTGGCGCTGTCGGCGGCTTACACGTTCACCGATGGTCACATCTCGGGCGCCGAAGGTTCGGGCGATCCGAAGTGGCATCAAGTGACGCTGACCAGCGATTACTCGCTGAGCAAGCGCACCGACGTGTACCTGGCAGGTTCGTACCAGCACGCTTCGGGCAGCCTGGGCGATGGCCGCGACAACGTGGCATCGATCAGCACGCTGACCCCGTCGTCGACGGACAACCAAGTTGCTGTGACCGTAGGCGTGCGTCACCGCTTCTAATGGCTCATGCTCCGCCCTGCTCGATGCGAGGCGGAGCGAGTAAGCTGATGGAAATGTCGTAGCAAACGGTCCGGCAACGAATCGTTGAAAAGGCCGAGTTCCCGCTCTTCGGAGTGAGACTCGGCCTTTTGCTGTTTACGACTGGTTCCATGCGGTCCCTGCTGGTCCCGGTCGCAGCGACCACTGCGGCAGTGGGCAGTGGGCCTGATCGGTTGCGGTGACCGGTTGCAGCGGTTGCAGCGGTTGCAGCGGTTGCAGCGGGTTCCAGCGGTTGCACCCCTGCCACTCTGCAGTACCGGCCTTTTCGAACACGCCATGCGTCAGACGCCCTCCACGCTGGCGGCACCTCCCCGTTGCCTGCCCCCCCGTCAACAGCTGCTTCGCGCCCTTGCCTCAAAGACGCCCAATGGCCTCTTTCTTCATGCGCCGAATCCAAGCAAAACGGCCCGCCAGCGCAACAACGCAGACGGGCCGTTTTGAAGACCGGAGGGGGCGAACCGCCCACCCGCCGGTGCGTCGCGATGAATTAACGCGACATCATGTTGATGGCGACGTTGTGCATGATCCACAACGAACCGATGATCACGATCGCGGCAATCAGCACCGTGAACGCAAACGCCAGGACATTCCAACGCTGAGCGGACGAGCCGTTCATGTGCAGGAAGAACGTCAGGTGAACCACCACCTGGATCAATGCCAGGATCGCCAGCACCGGTACTTCGGTGCCGCCTGGGAACGCGTGACTGATCACTGCGGCAAACGACAGTGCCGTCAGGACCACCGACAGGATAAAGCCGAAGATGTAGCTCTTGACGCTGCCGTGGTCCGCGCCCGTATCGTGCAAATCTGAATGCGCCATTTACACCACGCTCACAAGATAGACAAAGGTGAAGACACAGATCCAGATGATGTCCAGAAAGTGCCAGAACAAGCTGAGGCAGGCCAGACGGGTCAGCGTACGCTGATTCAGGCCGTTCTTTCCCATGACCTGGAACATCATGACCACCATCCACAGCAGGCCGATCGACACGTGCAGGCCGTGCGTGCCTACCAACGTGAAGAACGACGACAGGAAAGCGCTACGGTCCGGACCGGCCCCGTCTGCGATCATGTGCGAGAACTCACGAATTTCCATCGACACGAAGCTCGCGCCCAGCAGGAACGTGACGATCAACCAACCCATCACCGCGCCCTTGTTCCCTTTGTACGCCGCCAACATCGCGAAGCCGTAGGTGATCGAGCTGATCAACAGCGCGCCCGTTTCGATCGCAACGCCTTGCAAGTCGAACAGTTCCTTCGGCGTCGGGCCGCCTGCGAATTCGTGCGACATCACCGCGAACACTGCGAACAGCGTAGCGAAGATGATGCAGTCGGTCATCAGGTAGAGCCAGAACCCGAAGGTCGTGGTCCCGCTGGTATCGTGGTGCTCGTGATCATGAGCATCGTCATGACCATGCGCGCCCGGCGTCACAGCCATTTTTGCATTCGACATCAGTGTGCCTCCGCCAGTGCAGCGCGTCGTGCGCTCGCTTCTTCTGTCGCCCGGACTTCGGACGCGGGAATGTAGAAATCGATGTCGTTATCCGAACAACGGACGATCGCGGTAATCACCATCGCCACGAAGCAAACGATCATCAACCACCAGATGTGCCAGATCGCAGCAAAACCAACGACCCCTGCGAACGCCGCAATCAGGAACCCGGCAGACGTATTACGCGGCATGTGAATGTCCGTGTAATGCGGCGGCGTCGCATCCTTGGCCTCTTCCTTCGCGTGATGGAAGTGATCCAGCGAATGGATATGCGGCAGCACAGCGAAGTTATAAGCCGGCGGCGGCGACGACACAGCCCATTCGAGCGTACGGCCATTCCACGGATCGCCCGTGAAATCGCGGTTGCCCGGCAGATCGCGATCGCGAACGCTGACATACAGTTGCAACAGTTGGCAGATGATGCCGCAGAAAATCAGCACTGCACCCACCACGGCGATCAGCAGCCACGGATGCCAAGCCGGATTGTCATAGTGGTTCAGGCGACGCGTCATACCCATGAAGCCGAGCACGTACAGCGGCATGAAGGCGACATAGAAGCCGATGATCCAGAACCAGAACGCAGCCTTGCCCAGCTTTTCGTTCAGCTTGAAGCCGAACGCCTTCGGGAACCAGTAGCTGAAGCCTGCCAGGTAACCGAATACCACACCGCCGATGATCACGTTGTGGAAGTGAGCGATCAGGAACAGGCTGTTATGCAGCACGTAGTCCGCGCCTGGGATCGCCAACATCACGCCGGTCATACCGCCGATCGTAAAGGTCACCATGAAACCGATCGTCCACAGAATCGGCGGAGTGAACTCCAGACGACCCTTATAAATCGTGAACAGCCAGTTGAAGATCTTCACGCCTGTCGGAATCGCGATGATCATCGTCATGATGCCGAAGAACGCATTGACGTCCGCGCCTGAGCCCATCGTGAAGAAGTGATGCAGCCAGACCAGGAACGACAGCACCATGATCGCGCAGGTCGCATAGACCATCGTCTTATAGCCGAACAGCGGCTTGCGGGCGAATGTCGATACGACTTCGGAGAAGATACCGAATGCCGGCAGAATCAGAATGTACACCTCCGGGTGACCCCATGCCCAGATCAGGTTCAGGTACAACATCACGTTGCCCCCGCCGTCATTGGTAAAGAAGTGCATTCCCAGGTAACGGTCCAATGCCAGCAGCGCCAACGTCACCGTCAGGATCGGGAACGACAGCATGATCAGCACATTCGTACAAAGCGCCGTCCACGTGAACACCGGCAGCTTGAAGTACGTCATGCCCGGTGCACGCATCTTGACGATGGTCACGAAGAAGTTCACGCCGGTCAGCAACGTCCCCACACCGGACAACTGCAAGCTCCAGATGTAGTAGTCGACCCCCACGCCTGGACTGAACTGCAGTTCCGACAGCGGCGGATAGGCCAGCCAACCGGTTTGGGCGAATTCACCGACCAGCAGCGAGATGTTGATCAACGCGACGGAAACCGCCGTCATCCAGAAACTCAGCGAGTTCAGGAACGGGAACGCAACGTCGCGTGCGCCAACTTGCAGCGGCACGACAATGTTCATCAACCCGATCATGAAGGTCATCGCCATGAAGAAAATCATGATGACGCCGTGCGCGCTGAAGATCTGGTCGTAATGGTGCGGTGGTAGATAGCCGGGCCCGTTATAGGCGACGGCCAGCTGCGCCCGCATCATGATCGCATCGGCAAAACCGCGGATCAGCATGACGAGCGCGACAAGAATGTACATCACGCCCAGTCGCTTGTGGTCGACCGAGGTGATCCATTCCTTCCACAGGTAGGTCCACTTCTTGAAATACGTGATACCAGCGACCACCGCGATGGCACCGAGGATGATGCAGATACCTACACCCACATCGATCGGTTGATCCAGCGGTATCGCCGAAATTGAGAGATTACCCAACAGGTTCATGCTTTATCCCCTTGGAGCGGAAGCCGCGGCAGGCATGCTCATGCCTCCCATATTCATACCGCCCATGTCCTTCTCTGCACCCACGTTGTACTTCGCGACGATCTGACCGAACACATCACCATCGATTCGCGAGAAGTAACGCACCGGATTGCTTTCGCTCGGCGCGGCCAAATCGGCGTAGGACTTCGAATCCAGCGGCTGCGAAGCGGCACGCACTTTTTGCACCCAGCCGTCGAAATCCTGCTGCGACATCGCCAACGCACGGAACTTCATGTCCGAGAAGCCCGGGCCGCTGAAGTTCGCCGACAGACCAGCGTAATCACCCGGGGTGTCGGCGACCAGATTGACCTTCGTCTTCATCCCGGCCATCGCGTAGATCTGCGTACCCAGTTGCGGAATGAAGAACGAATTCATCACCGAATCAGAGGTGATCACGAACTTCACCGGCGTACCGGCCGGGAAGGCCACCTGGTTCACCGAGGCAATGTGCTGTTCTGGATAAATGAACAGCCATTTCCAGTCGAGCGCGACCACGTCCACTTCGATCGGCTTGACTTGCGAATCCAAGGGTTTATACGGATCGAGTTCGTGCGTGGAAACCCAGGTCAACCAGCCCAGGAAGATGATGATCAATGTCGGCACGGTCCAGACGACGACTTCGATCGTGGTCGAATGCGACCAACCCGGTTGATAGTCCGCGCTCTTGTTCGTCGCACGATAACGCCATGCGAAGTACAACGAGAGGAAGATCACCGGAATCACCACGATCAGCATTGCCCAAGTGGACACTGCGATCAGGTGTTTTTCCGCGACGCCCACGCTACCTTTCGGATCCAATACATCCAGATTACAACCCGTAAGGCAAAACGACATGCAGATGGCTATCAATCCTGCCAGACTCGGCATAGCCCTTTCTTTCAAATATTTCACCGGCTTCTCCGATACCCGATGGCGAAAACCGCCGCTCGAGCCCCATGAATGGAAGTGCGGAGAGAATAACTCGACCTGCGACATTTTTACACTGAAAAAAGCAGAATAGTTTGTTACATCCTGCGATGTGCGGCAAATTGACGCGGATAACTAACAACTCGTTCGCTCAGCGAAATCCGAACTTAAAAAAGACTTAATAAAGCTGGCGGCGTCCTGTTAAGGGCGCGGCACGAAGATCGGGCTGTCCATCATCCAGGAGACAGCCTATGAACCAGCTGCAAGCCATGCGCATTTTCCTGCGCGTCGTCGATCTGAGCAGCTTCCATCTGGCCGCACGACAACTTGGCATCTCCGCGGCCGCCGTCACCCGCAGCGTCAGCACATTGGAAGCGCACCTGAATGCGCGCCTGCTGAACCGCTCGACGCGCAGCCTGTCGCTAACGGAGGTCGGCCGCCACTATGTGGACGGCTGCCGCGCCATTCTCGCCCAAGTAGAGGAAGTCGAATCGGATTTGATGCGCGCGACGCACGATCCGATCGGCTCGCTCAGGATCGCCGCGCCGACATCGTTTGCCGGTGGCGGCCTCGGCGTCCTGCTGCAAGCGTACCGGAGTGTGCACGCGCGCGTCGAGTTCGATGTGAGCACCTACGATGCCCGCATCGACATGATCGACGGCGGCTTCGATGTGTGCTTCTCGATGGAAAAGCAGTTGAACAACTCGTCGCTGGTGTCGCGGCAATTGACGTTCATCAAGGAGATCGCGGTCGCCTCGCCGGCCTACCTGGCACGGCGTGGCACGCCGAAGGCCCCGGGCGATCTGGCCCGGCACGACCTGCTGACGCTCTCGGA
>CAWUJR010000056.1:0-13394 GCA_963922375.1 uncultured Robbsia sp. | reverse complement strand
TCTGCGCGCGCAGCGCGGGGTCCGCTGAACATCGTTGCCCCGCCGGGGCGAGCGTCGACCAATGGAGCAGACGCCGCAGATGCGACCTTTTCCAGTGCGACCGCGCAAAACTTGAGCTCGGGCTGCAGCGAAAGCGCATCGACCGCGTCGCTGGTCACCGCGTTGACGCAAAGATCGCTGCCGTACACGTCGTTCCAATGCATCGGGGAAAAACAGTTCCCTGGCGAGATGCGATCGGTCAACACTGCGGGCAACACGAGCTGCCCGCGTCGCGAGCGGATGGCCACCTGATCCTGCTGGCGAATACCCAACGCCGAGGCATCGTCCGGATGAATTTCAATAAACGGCGATGGATTCAGTTTGTTGAGCATCGGGATCTTTCCCGTCTTCGTCAACGTGTGCCATTGATGCTGCAGGCGCCCGGTATTGAATACCATCGGAAACAAGGGGTCGGGCATCTCGGCCGGTGCGATATGCGGCCGCGCCAAAAAAACCGCCCTGCCGTCGGATGTCGGAAACGAGAGCCCAGACGTTGACCGCCTGCGGACACGTTGGCCTGCTCCAGCACAATCGAGCGGCGTGCCCGTTGCAGCTTCCGCCGGCGTGTAGCCGACATCAGGCTGCGATGCGTGAAAGGCAACCGGCGATGCGTGATACGCCTGCCGGCGCAGATAGCGAATCGGATGCCGATCCTCGCTATCGTCCGGGCCACACGGCCACTGCAATGGTGTCTCTCGCAGGCGAGCATGACTCGCGCCGCGCAGATCATAGCCAGTCCGCGGATTCGATGCACCGGCGATTTCGGCAAACACCGCTTCAGCCGATGCGTACTGAAATGCATCGGCATAGCCCATTGCGGACGCGACGGCCGCAATAATCTGCCAATCCGCCATCGCATCGCCCGGAGGCGGCACGGCCTGTGCCGCAAGCGTCATATTCCGTTCTGAGTTCACCATCACACCATCGGCTTCGGCCCATAAAGCGCCGGGCAGCAAGATGTCCGCATAACGGTTGGTTTCGGTGTCCAGGAACGCGTCCTGCACGATCACGCACTCGGCCGTACGAAGTCCATCGATCACCGTCTGCCGGTTCGCGACGCTGGCGACAGGGTTGGTGCAGATGATCCAGCACGCCTTGATCGTGCCGGCAGCCATTTGCGCAAAGAGGTCGACGGTCCCGCTCCCCGTCGTGGCTTGCAACGTGCCGCCTGGCAATTGCCAAAGCGCTTCGACGAACGCGCGATCCTCATCTACCGCCACCGAACGCTGTCCCGGCAAACCCGGCCCCATATAGCCCATTTCCCGGCCGCCCATCGCATTCGGCTGCCCAGTCAGCGAGAAAGGGCCACTGCCGGGCCGACAGATCTTGCCCGTCGCCAAGTGCAGATTACAGATCGCATTGGTACTCCAGGTGCCGTGTGTGCTTTGATTGAGCCCCATCGTCCAGCAACTGGTCCATTCAGGCGCACGACCGATCCAGTCGGCGGAGCGACGAATCTCTGCTTCCGTCAACCCCGTCAATTCCGCCACCCTCGCCGGCGCGTATTCATCCAGAAAGGCGGGCATCGCGTCCCAGCCCTGGGTGTGAGCACGGATGAACGCGCTGTCCGTGTATCCTTGCCGATGAAGCAAATGCAACAGTCCATTCAGCAGCGCAAGATCGGTCCCGGCGCGAATCTGCAGGAATAGATCGGCTTTCTCTGCCGTCGCCGTGCGCCGCGGATCGACGACGATCAACTTCGCCCCCGCCTTGACGCGCTCCATCATCCGCAAAAACAGGATCGGATGACAATCCGCCATATTCGAGCCGATCACGAAGAACAGATCGGCGCGATCGAAGTCTTCATACGAGCCCGGCGGACCGTCCGCGCCAAGCGACAGCTTGTATCCGCTGCCTGCGCTGGCCATGCACAAGCGTGAATTCGATTCGATATGGGGGGTACGGATAAATCCCTTTGCAAGCTTGTTTGCCAAGTATTGCGCTTCGATCGACATCTGTCCCGACACATAGAGCGCAATCGCTTCCGGGCCATGCCGTTCGAGCGTTTGCCGCAGGCGAAGCGCGGTTTGCGCAATCGCATCCGTCATACGGGTGGGGACGGGTTCGGCAGACGACCCGCGCTCGCCTGCCGGGCGTACATACGCCTGCGTCAAGCGCCCGGGATCGTGTAATGCGATATGGGCAGACAAGCCTTTCGTACACAGACGTCCGAAATTGGCGGGATGCTCAGCGTCGCCGGAAATCTTGATCACGCGGTCGCGCTGCACGTGCAGGACGACGCCGCAACCGACGCCGCAATAAGGGCACACGGAGCGGACTTGACTGAGCGGGGCGGTCAGATCGCGATCCATACGTGACCACGCTCCACACGGACATCGAAGCACTGTACGCGATGCACGGGCGATTCCAGGCATTCGCCCGTGCGCAGATCGAAATGGTGCTTGTATAAAGGCGATGCCACAACCAAACGGTCGCCAAGACTCCCCACCAGCCCCCGCGACAACACTGAGGCATGCGCGTACGGATCGATGTTGGCGATCGCGAACACCATCCGTCCACTGTCATCGTCACCATCGTCGCTTTCTTTGTGAACCCCACCGCACTGCCTCTCGCCGATGCGGAAAATCGCGACCTGCTGCTGCTCCACGAGCGCGCATACGCCGGTATCCGGCAGGATATCGTCTATCGCGCATACCATACGCCACGGTGACGGATGACCGCTGCCTGCCGCCAGCGATACATCGGACAATGGCGCGACGTCGTCTCTGCACGATGCCATCATACTGTTCTCCTTATCCATGGGCATCAAACCGGAATCGTCGCGGCGTCGGCGAGCGGCACGTGCGCAGCCTGACGTTCCTCAGGCGTGGCCGGCCGTATTTGCCCCCGCTGCTCGATGAAGACAACCTGGTTATCCACTGCGTCGCTGTTGACGAAGTGGCGGAAGCGCCGACGCGTTTTCGGGTCCTCGATAGCAGTCTTCCACTCGCAGGCGTAGGTATCCACCACGTATTGCAACTCGCGTTCGAGTTCAGCAGCCAGTCCCAGTGAATCGTGCACGATGACGTCGATCAGATAGCCGATACCGCCCTCCAGGTTTTCGCGCCAGGTGCTGGTGCGCTGCAAGCGATCTGCGGTGCGCACATAGAACATCAGGAAGCGGTCGATATACCGGACCAGCGTTTCGCGATCCAGATCGGATGCCAGCAGTTCCGCATGCCGCGGCTTCATCCCGCCATTGCCGCACACATAGAGATTCCAACCTTTCTCCGTGGCGATGATGCCCACGTCCTTCCCCTGGGCCTCCGCACATTCGCGTGTACAACCGGATACGCCGAACTTGATCTTGTGGGGTGAGCGCAATCCCTTGTATCGATTTTCGAGATCGACGGCCAGACCGACGGAATCACCCACTCCATATCGGCACCAGGTGGAACCGACGCATGACTTGACCGTACGGAGCGATTTGCCGTAAGCATGTCCGGACTCGAAACCGGCTGCGATCAATTCCTCCCAGATCGCCGGAAGCTGATCCACGCGCGCGCCGAACAAGTCGACACGCTGGCCACCGGTGATCTTCGTATAGAGACCGTATTTCTTCGCGACCTGCCCCACCGCGATCAACTTGTCCGGTGTGACTTCGCCGCCCGGCATGCGGGGCACCACCGAATAGGTGCCGTCCCGCTGAATGTTGCCGAGGAAGTAATCGTTCGAATCCTGCAGCCCGGCGTGCTCCTGCTTCAGCACGAAATCGTTCCAGCACGATGCGAGAATGTTGGCAACCGACGGTTTGCAAATATCGCATCCGCGCCCCTGCCCGTGCTTTTCCAGTAGCGCGGCAAACGTCTTGATACCTTCCACGCGTACGATGTGATACAGCGCCTGACGCGAAAACGCAAAATGTTCGCACAGGTGATTGTTGACCGTCATGCCCTGCTTCTTCATCTCCGCTTTCATCAACTGCGTCACCAATGGCACGCAACCGCCGCAAGAACTTCCCGCCTTGCAGCCGGCTTTTAAGGCCCCGATCGTGGTCGCGCCGTCCCGAACGGCGACGCAAATCTGCGCTTTGCTGACGTTGTTGCACGAGCAGATCTGTGCCGCATCGGGCAACGCATCCACACCCAGGGCCGGCGCCGCATGTTGCTCCGTCCGTGGCAGAATGAGGAATTCGGGCGCGGGCGGCAACGTCATCGCGTTGAGCATCATTTGCAGCAGCATGCCGTATTCGCTCGCATCGCCGACCATCACGCCGCCGAGTAACCGCCGACCATCCTCGGAGACGACGAGTTTCTTGTAGATCTGCTTGCATTCATCGCTGTATTGATACGCGCGGCTGCCCGCCGTCTTGCCGTGTGCATCGCCGAAGCTCGCAACATCGACACCCATCAACTTCAGCTTCGTGCTCATGTCTGCGCCTGCGAACGCCGCATCGGTGCCCGTCAGTTGCGCGGCGCAAACGCGCGCCATCTCATAGCCCGGCGCGACGAGACCAAAAATCTGCCCCTGCCACAATGCGCACTCGCCAATCGCGTAAATGTCCGGATCGCTGGTTCGACAATGGTCGTCGACGACGATGCCGCCGCGCGAGCCGATTTCCAGCCCAGCCGCGCGCGCCACATCGTCGCGCGGGCGGATGCCGGCCGAGAAGACGATCATGTCGGTATCCAGATAGGTGTCGTCGGCAAAGCGCATCCGATTGCGCGCGGTCTCGCCTGCTTCGATCGCCAGCGTCTGGTGACTGGTATGCACGGTCACGCCGAGGTCTTCAATTTTCCGGCGCAACATCGCCGCGCCGGCATCGTCTACCTGCACGGCCATCAGGCGCGGCGCGAACTCGACCACATGGGTTTGCAAGCCCATATCACGCAGCGCCTTCGCACATTCAAGGCCCAACAAGCCGCCGCCCACGACGGTGCCGATCCGCGATCGGGTGCCGCACTCGGCCATGGCTTCCAGATCGGCGATCGTGCGATACACGAAGCAATCCGGGCGTTGATTGCCGGGAATCGGCGGCACGAACGCGTACGAACCGCTGGCAATGACCAATTTGTCGTAGTGGATCGTTTCGCCCAGTGATGTGGTGACCCGGTGCGCCAGCGGATCGATCGATACCGCCTTTTGATTCAACGCGAGACGATAGCCGGTCTGGGAAAAGAAATCCGCCGCGACCAGCGACAATTCATCGGCGGTCCGGCCGGAAAAGAACGACGACAACTGCACGCGATCGTACGCCGCGCGGGGTTCTTCACATAGCACCGTGATCTGCAGCGGGTCGCCCTCGCTATCGCGATGACGCGCGCTGGCCTCGCTCGCCTTTGCGAGATATTCGAGGAATTTATGTCCGACCATGCCATGGCCTATCACCACGATTTTCATCGAGAACGCTCTTGAAAGGAGGAGTTATTCCGCTTCTACGCCGAAGGCGATGCTGTTTTTGTGCATGTACGCGGCACTGAAACGGACTGCGAGTGCGCAAAACGACGCAATGAGTACCAGCGCTCCCAACATCGAGAGCGTTTGTTGGATATCGCCGACGCCCTTCATCAGGAAACCGGCGGCAACGGCGCCCACATTGCCCCCTGCCCCGATGATGCCGGCGACGCCGCCCAATGCCTGCCGATCGACGAAGGGCACCAGCGCATACGTCGCGCCGCATGCCATATGCGTGAACAAACCGAAAATCAGCATCGCGGCCACCGCATAGGCAACGGTGCCGGCATGCGAGAACGCGAGCAGGCCGAGCCCTTCCCCGGCGATCAACAGGAACAGCAAGGTCGAACGGATGCTCAAGCCGCGCCGCGCCGCCCATGTGTCCGAAAGCCAGCCACCCAATGCACGGGCAAACAGCGCGAGCAGACCGAAGCTGCCCGCAGCCATGCCGGCTTCACCGATCGACAGATGAAAATGCCCGACGTAATAAAGCGCTGCGGACGTATGAATAAATAATTCGACGCCGAAGCAAGCACCGTAGGTGACAAATAACATCCACGTACGGTAATTCCGGCAAGCCGAGACGAAACTGCCCCAACTCCCCTTCTTCCCGCCATCGATCGTTTTTCCTTGCGCACGGAGCGTCGAAAAACTGCCCTCTGGACAGTCCTGCGCGAACCGCCAGTAAAAGTAGGCCATCACCGGCATCAGCGCACCCGGCACGACCAGCGCATAGCGCCATGCGGAGGCATGGCTCACCCCGAGCATGATGAACGCCAGCATCAGCACCGGCATCAACGTTTGCGCGACACCTGCCCCCGCGTTGCCCCAACCCGCGGTGGTCGCGTTCGCGGTGCCCACGACATTGCGCTCGAACATGATCGACGTATGGTATTGGCTGATGACGAAGCTCGCCCCCGCCGCGCCGATCGCGAGTCGGCAAATGAGGAAGCTCTGATACCCCGTTGCCACGGCGGCGCCGATGACCGGGATCGCACCCAGTATCAGCAGGCCGCAATACACCTTGCGCGGCCCGTATCGATCGCATAGCGGGCCGACGACGAGCCGCACCAGAATCGTGATCGCGACGGCGGCAATATTGATGTTCGCGATCTGAGACGCCGACAAATTGAACTGCTGCTTGATCAACGGCATCAACGGCGCGCACGCGAACCACGCGAAGAAACAGACGAAAAATGCCATCCAGCTCAGGTGGAACGCGCGCATTTGTGGCGTACGCAGACTGAAAAGATCGATACGAGTGGCTTTGCTTGACATTTTCTTTCCAGAAAATAAAAAGGCGTCCCTCCAACCAGGTCGAAAACCAGGTTCGAGGGACGCCATTGTCCCGTTGTCTACGGACCCTCCGCAGGGCCGAGAAAATTCCGGACGGACCGCCGTTGATCCGTTGGCTATTCTCTAAGCAACAGACGCGCCACTTATTATAAAAGATTGATAAATAAGTATTTATTCATTCGCGACCGCGAAAACTGCTGACACGGTCGCATTTCGCCCCTTATTCGGAAGCACTACCGCACAGCGACGGTGCGCGCGATCACCACTTTGGCGCGAACGGCGGATTCGCGTGTCGCTGCCCCTCGTCCAATGCGTCGATACGGCGCAAATCGTCCGCATCCAGCTTCAATTGTTGCGCGTCGAAGTTCGACTTTTGATGGTCGGTATTCGTCGATGCCGAGATCGCCACGATATCGCGCGACAGCAACCACGCGAATGTCACCTGAGCCGCAGACGCGCCGTGCTTCTCACCGATCGACTTCAACGTTTCATCGTGATGCGCGCGACCTTCGCCCAGCGGCATATAGCCGGTTACTTTGACGCCAAGCTTGTGGGTCGCGTCGACCAGCGCGCGATTGGCAAAGAACGGGCTGACTTCGATCTGATTCATATAGATCTTGTCGCCGCCCGGTGCGGCCACCGCTTCCTGCAGTAATGGAGCCGTGAAATTGGACACGCCGTAGTGACGAATTAAACCCATTTCCTGAACTGCGCGAAATGCGGCCAACGTCTCGGCGATAGGCACCTGCTGATGCGGCGACGGCCAGTGTGCCAATATCAAATCGATCGGCCCTGCGTTCAATTTCGCGTGACTCTCCTTGACTGCCCCAATCAGTGCGTCATGACTCAACGACTCCCACCACACCTTCGATGTGATCCAGATATCTTCGCGTGCGACCCCCGCGGCAGCCGCCGCTTTCACGCCCTTACCGACTGCTTCTTCGTTTTTGTAAAATGCTGCTGTATCGATATGCCGATATCCGACTTTCAAAGCACTTTCGACCGATGCTGCTGTTTTATCGGCGTCTACACGGAAAGTGCCCAGGCCAAAACGCGGAATCTCCTTAAGCATTGTGTTATCTCCCAAATAATGTTGTTCAATGCGCGGCCTCACGCCACGTTGTCGAGAGGAGTGTCAGCAATCGACATGCCATGGGGTAAACGCTAGCCTGGGGGGAAAGCTGGCAGAAGGGTTTGCATCCTTATACTCGCCCCGAGTGATCGCGAAAAGAGCGCTGGGCACGACCCGGCCGCGAGGAGACAAGGAACGGAGGATGGTGGGTGCTATGAATGAACCGCGCGGGAAGCGCCTGCTCGCGATGGCGCTTGTTGTCGTATTGCTTGCGCTGACGACTGCACGTGTGCAGGCGGCGTCCGTGACGGTAATGGCGGGCGGGGCATCCAAAATCGTCTATCTCCCACTAATCCTCGCGTCGCAACTTGGTTATTTTCGCGACGAAGGGCTGAATATCGACATCCTGTCGCAGGCGGCGGGGGTAGATACCGCCACCGAGCTGCTCGCTGGCGCGATTCAGGGAGCCGTGGGTTACTACGACCATACGATCGATCTGCAAAGTCGCGGTACGGAGATGGTCTCCCTGGTCGTCTTCGTCAAAACCGCTGGCGAGGTCGAACTGGTGTCGCGCCGGGCAGCCGCCACTTTCGCTCGTATGGCGGACGCGAAAAACAGAACGTTGGGCGTGACGGGACTTGGTGCATCGACGAACTTTTTGACCCGCTACCTTGCGCAACAGGCCGGCCTCTCGCCACGCGACTATGCGGTGATGCCGGTCGGATCGGCCGACAACTTCATCGCGGCGATGGCCCAGAATGCGATTGACGCCGGCATGGTCGAGGAACCTACCGCGACCTGGATGCTCGCCGATGGACGAGCACAGGTGCTCGTGGATATGCGGGGCGTCGACACGTCGCGTCAGGCACTGGGCGGGCCGTATGCAAGCGCATGTTTCTATGCGTCTCGCGCCTGGGTGGATGCGCATCCTGTCGAAACGCAAAAACTCGTGAACGCGCTGGTCAAAGCGCTGAACTTCATCGCACATCACAACGCCGATCAGATAGCGGCGGTGGTACCGAAAGATTTCTACGAAGGCAAAGGCGTCGGCAAAGCGCTTTATGTGCAAGCGCTGCGCACGTCGCTGCCCACCTTCACGACGGACGGCCGGATGCCTGTGGGGGCCCCGGAAACCGTTTTACGCACGCTGAGCGGCCCTTACTCGACGATCAAGCCGCGCTACATCGATTTGTCCAGAACCTATACGAATGCCTTTGTCGACAAGGCCGTGAGCAGATTGTCATCGCCCGCGCCTGCGACCGTCCCTTCACTTTAGAGAACGCCATGTCTGCAGATTCGCATCACGCTCCAGCCAACGAGGCCAAATGGAAGTCGGTTTTCCGCGTGGTCAGTGGCAACTTCCTCGAAATGTACGACTTCATGATCTACGGCTACTATGCCTCGGCGATCGCGAAGACATATTTCCCCAGTCACAATGGCTTTGCGTCGTTGATGCTGGCATTGTCCGTGTTCGGGGCCGGATTCCTGATGCGTCCGATCGGCGCGATCGTGCTGGGCGCGTACATCGACCAAAAAGGCCGGCGTAAAGGGTTGATCCTGACGCTGGGGCTGATGGCGGTGGGCACTGCTTGCGTCGCATTGTCGCCTAGCTATGCGAGCATCGGCTTGGCTGCTCCGATCATCGTGTTGATCGGTCGGTTGCTGCAAGGCTTGTCGGCCGGGGTGGAACTGGGTGGCGTCTCGGTCTATCTGTCGGAAATCGCGACACCGGGCAAGAAAGGGCTCTTCTGCGCCTGGCAATCGGGCAGTCAACAGGTGGCGGTCGTGTTCGCGGCGACACTTGGCGTGGTGATGCATCAGCTCGTCTCCCCCGAACAAATGGGTGCTTGGGGATGGCGCGTGCCGTTTCTGGTGGGCTGCTGCATCGTGCCGTTCCTGTTCTATTTCCGTCGCTCGTTGAAGGAAACCGATGAGTTCGAAGCACGCAAGCACCGCCCTGCGATCGGTGAGATGTTGGCCTCGATGGCGCAACATTGGCGCTTGATGCTCGGCGGGATGGGTCTGGTCATCATGACCACGGTCTCGTTTTACCTCATCACTACCTACACCCCGACCTACGGCAAGGAAGTACTGAAGTTGTCGGCCGTGGACGCTTTGATCGTGGCAGCGTGCGTCGGCTTGTCAAATCTGGTCTGGTTGCCGATCTCTGGCGCGTTGTCAGATCGCATCGGCAGACGGCCGTTGATGCTGTTCTTCTCGGCACTGGCGATCGTGAGCGCCTATCCGACGATTCAATGGCTGGCTGCAGACCCGTCGTTTGCGCGCCTGATGATGGTCGAACTGTGGCTGTCATTCATTTATGCCGGCTACAACGGCACGATGGTCGCTGCGCTGACTGAAATCATGCCGATCGAAGTGCGCACCACCGGTTTCTCGCTCGCCTACAGTCTTGCCACAGTCATCGGCGGATTTACCCCGGCGATCTCGACCTATCTGATCGAGAGCACCGGCAACCGCGCCGCGCCAGGAATCTGGATGAGCGTGGCCGGTGTGTGCGGCTTGCTGGCGACGCTGGCACTCTATCGTACGCAGGCGGCGCGTCGTCAATATAAGACTGTCTGACGCTCATGGCGGCATGGTGTTGTCTGCTCCAAGATCAGATGCATTGCAGGTACGCGCTACACTACCGGGGTACATTCACTCGGCGAAGATGGCAATGAAGCTGCTGTTGGTAGAAGACAATGATCAACTTGCGCATTGGCTGCAGAAAATATTCCAGGACGACGGGTTCGTGCTCGACCGCGTCAACGACGGTGACAGCGCTGACCGGCAACTGCGGACGACGCGCTACGATGTCGTCCTGCTGGATTTGAACCTGCCACTCCTCTCCGGCAAAGGCGTGTTGCGCCGCCTGAGAGAACGCGGGGACGACACGCCGGTATTGATCCTGACCGCGAGCGGCTCGGTCGACGAGAAAGTGGTGTGTCTTGGTGCCGGTGCCGACGACTATCTCGTCAAGCCATTCGATGCACGCGAATTGGTCGCTCGCGTCAAGGCACTGGTGCGCCGTTTGATGCCGGGTCGGGCGACCTCGCTCAAGTGCGGCGATTTGAACTACGATCTGGACCGGCGGCAATTCGCGATCGGCGCCGACGGGTTGAATCTGACGCCACGCGAGCATTCAGTGCTCGAAGCGCTGATGTTGAAGGTCGGCAAAACGGTCTCCAAGCCCATGCTGGCCGATTCGATTGGCGATGCGTCCTCTTACACGAGCGACGATGCAATCGAAATCTATGTATCCCGCCTACGGAAGAAACTCGAGAACAGCTCCGCGATGATCATCACGCTGCGTGGGCTCGGTTATCTGTTGCAGGCGCGGGAAGAAGACGAATAGCGCCGTGGCGAACACCGCGTGGGCTATACGCGGAGATGATCATTGCGTCGAGAATAACGATGAAAGAATGACGATGAAAGACTACCGTCGCGCGTTCCGATGACCCGAAGCCTTCGTCTGCGCCTGTTGTTGTGGCTGCTGGCGCCGTTGACCGTTTATCTGCTCGGTGCCGGCTGGCTGGCCCGTAACGGCGCCGATCATACCGCCAGCCTGATCCAGGACAACGCCCTCCTGGCGTCCGCACGCGTGATGGCCGGCGACGTGAAATGGGAGGACGGCTATCTTCACGCCGATATCTCCCCCAGCGCGATCGAGATCCTGAGTTCGCCATATGGCGACCAGGTCTTTTTTGGCATCCGAGAAATCGGCGGTCCCGCCATTGCCGGCACATCGGAACTGCAACGGGTTCCGCCCGCTGCTGCAGCATCGGTCGATGGCGCGACGCCCACTTGGTTCGACACGACCGTCCGCGGTCAGCCGGTGCGGGCCGTGTCGGTCATCAGGCCGATGTACGACTCGGGTCAGGACCGACGCGTCTTGGTCACGGTTGGTCGCACCCAGCACGAACGCGATGCGATGGCCGCCGACCTCTGGCGCCCGCAATTGATCCATTTCGCCGAAATCGTTGCGATCGCCGTGTTGCTGGTCTGTATCGGTTTGACCGTCGAACTTCGGCCCTTGATCACGTTGACCAATGACCTGCGAGGTCGCTCACCGAATCAGTTGATGACACTGCGGGCTGACAAGCTACAAAGCGAACTCCGACCGATCGTCGACGCCATCAACCAGTGCGTGGAAAGTATCGACCGCCAAACCGCGATGCAGCGTCGCTTCATTGCCGACGCCGCGCATCAACTGCGCACGCCGCTGACGCTCTTGGGCGCGCAGTTGCAATACGCGCGCCGCAGCCAGGATCTGCCGACGATCCAAACCACAATGTCGGCAATGCACAAGAGCAACCGCTCGCTCGTATCGTTGACCAATCAGTTGTTGCTGTTGGCGCAGGCCGAGGCGGCAGACTATGGGCGTTTCGAAGACGAGGTCGTCGACCTGAGCGCCATTGCGATGACCACCGTCGAAAGCCTGGCCGCGTTGGCCGAACGTCGCGGCGTGGCTTTATCGGTTCGATTGGATGCGGCGGTACCGGTGGTGGGCAGCGCCAGCCTGCTGTCCATACTGATTTTCAATCTGCTGGACAATGCGATCCGGTACGCGCCGACGCACACGGGACAGGTAAGCCTGGCCGTGCTGCCGCCGCAAATTGACGGGGATAACGATGCTCAATCGGAGGCAAGGCCGGACGCAAGACCCGACGGAAGGCTGGATGGGGATCGCGCGAGCCGTCATGGCGCGCGCCTGGAGATCGCCGACAACGGTCCGGGCATCCCCACTGCGCTGCACGAACGTGTTTTTGAACCGTTCTTTCGGGCGCCCATCGATCCCACCGCCGACGGAAGCGGCCTCGGCCTTGCCATCGTCAGGGAAATTGCGCGCGCGCATCGCGCGGACCTCCTGCTTCACACGCTGGAAGCGAGCAGCGGCTTGGTCGTATCGGTTCGCTTTCGCAAGCTAAAGACAGACGACAACGCGAGATAGGACGATCAGCGCGGGATCAGACGATGAGCGCGAGCGCTTCAGCCCGCTGCGATCGTGACCCTTGAGCGACGGGCGTCATCTCGCTCGAACACATCCACGCGCCCGGCCCGGACATCGAGAATGAGCCTGTCCAATACGTGGAGTTGCTGGGTGACTTTGTCCGACGGTGCGTCGGTGATGGCGCGCACGATGTCTCGACGATGTTCTATCAAACTGACAATTGCCGCACGACGCGACATAAACAGACGTTCTATCATACGACCGGGAACCGCTCCGCTACATGAGTGCTACGGCAACCATTGTAGCGCGAATGGGTCCCGCAGCAGCGTTAAGCTGAAGACAGTCGCCGTTCACCTCCACCAATGTGGTGTTGCTCACCGGCGTCTGCCGTGCAAGGAGCAGCAAGACGGCGACCTATAACGATGAATACCATGGCCGACCCCACCTCCGTACCCCTGCGCCGTTCCGCACCGGCAGTCGCTCGAAACCGAGACGCGATATTGACCATTCTGACCCGCATACTGCCGCGAACCGGCACCGTCATCGAGATTGCAAGCGGCACCGGCGAACACGCGTGCCACTTTGCGCGTGCACTGCCCGGCCTGCAGTGGCAACCCAGTGAGCCCGACGCGCCGTCGCGGG
>CAWUJR010000055.1:0-13553 GCA_963922375.1 uncultured Robbsia sp. | reverse complement strand
GACGCCCGTCCCGGCCCCTACGCCCGCACCGGCAAAGCCTGTCGAGAAAGTAGTGGGCCCGATCGGCAACGCCGCTTATCTGCACAACCCACCGCCGGATTATCCCGAAATGGCCCGTGACGAGGGCTGGGAGGGACGCGTGGTGCTGAAGGTGCACGTGCTGCCGAGCGGTCAGCCCGACAGCGTGGAAGTGGAAAGCAGCAGCGGCCACGGGGCATTAGACCGAGCGGCGGTTGCGGCGGTGAAGCATTGGGCCTTCGTACCGGCAAAGCGTGGCGACACGCCGATCGACGGTTGGGTCAGCGTGCCGTTGGAATTCCATTTGGGCGATTGACGCCCCGCATCCTTTTACTATTTTGAGAGTCGGAGAGTCGTTTTATGTCCAATTTTTATGCCACCCTTATCGTGCGCGGCGCATTGTGGGCGCTGCTAGCGTTCTCCGTCGTCACCTGGGCGTTGATTCTGATCAAGGGCGTTCAGAACTGGCGCGCGAGTCGTAACAATCGGGTGTTCAATCGCGCGTTCTGGGCGGCCAGCAATTTCAGCGATGCTGCCGCAATCGACGGTGAGGACAGCCCGCAGGGACGCGTGGCCGCGACCGCATTCGGGGCGCTGAGCGCGACGGTGGATGGCACGCATGATCTGGAGCACAGCTGGGACCGTCAGGAGTTGCTCGAGCGACATCTGCGTCAGCAGATCATCAAGGAGCGTCGTTCGCTCGAAAACGGCCTGGCAGTGCTGGCATCGGTGGGCAGCACCGCGCCGTTCGTCGGCCTTTTCGGGACGGTGTTCGGCATCATCCATGCACTGTCGGCCATCGCGCATGCGTCGTCGGCGAGCATCGATGTGGTGGCCGGGCCGATCGGCGAGGCGCTGGTGTCGACCGGTGTCGGTATCGCCGTTGCGGTGCCGGCGGTGCTGGCGTACAACTTCTATGTGCGTCGCCTGAAGGTGCTCGGCGGAAGTCTGGACGATTTCGCGACGGACTTCATCGGTCTTGCGCAGAAGCATCAGTTCCGCTTACGTGCCGCATCGGCATCGGTGCCGGCCGAGGACAGCAAGAGCAGTAACGCCGTTCGCTCGGGAGCGTTTGCATAATGGCTTTTTCGACCAGCGGAGGCGACGACGAAGTCCTGAGCGAAATCAATATCACCCCGCTTGTGGATGTGATGCTGGTGTTGCTGGTGACGTTTATCGTCACGGCGCCCCTTTTGAACAACGCGATTCATATCAATCTGCCGAAGACGGCGGCCACATCGGCGGCAGACCAGAAGAAGCCGCTGACCGTGAGCGTGGATGCGCGAGGCAAGGTGTACTTCGACAAGCGCGAAGTCGCGGCCGCAGCGGTCGAGCCGACGTTGCGGGCCATCATCCAGCAAAACAAGGATCAGTCGATCACGCTGCAAGGCGACACCGGTGTTCCCTACGGTAGCGTGGCGAAGGTGATGGCGGCAATCGAGCGGGCCGGCGTGACCAAGCTGTCGGTGCTGACCGATAACGCCGGCGGCTAGGCAAAGGTTGTCAACCGAATCGCGTCGTCGCCGGCTTCCAGCGGCTGACGACGCATCTGCATACGCATCAGCGTAGCGACTCTCCGGTGTGTCCCTCTGCGTTGAATTCATGTTCATCCAATCAACCGCGCCCCTCGTCGCTCGCGACACGGCCGTTCCTTCTTCGGCCACTGCGACGGTAGAAGGGCTGGCGTCTCCTCCGAAAATGGCGCACGATCCTGCTCGCGACCAGTTTTTGCATCGCGAGTTTCGTTCCAGCTACGGTTGGCTGACCGCTTGCGTGCACCGCCTCGTGGGTTCCGGTGCCGATGCAGAAGACTTGGCGGCCTCCGCATTCACCGAGCTGGCGGCACACGACGATGTATTCAGCATCCGGCAGCCGCGTGCGTTGCTGACGACTATCGCCAAACGTTTGACATTCGAGTTCTGGCGAAGGCGCGATCTCGAACGTGCGTATATAAGTGCGTTATCGACCGCCGATGTGCAGTGGGTCGCATCGCCCGAACAGGTGATGGAAACCGTCGAGCAGATTCTGCTGATCGATGCCGCGCTGGCGCAACTTTCGAAAAAGGCACGCGAGGCGTTTATCCTGAGTCAATTCGAAGGGATGACGTACGCGGACATTGGCCAGCGTCTGGGTATCTCGGCGAGCATGGTACGAAAGTACGTGGCGCAGGCGCTCGTGAAATGCGCGGAGGCGCAAAGCGATGAGTGACATCATGCCTGTCTCACCGTTGCGATCGGCTGCCCACCGCGAGCTCAGCGAGGCCGATCGGGCGGCCATCGAATGGGAAGCATGTCTGCGCGACGGCGAGGGCAACGCGACCGCGCAAGCCGACTTCGCCAATTGGTTGGCCATCGATGCACATCGTGGGGCGTGGGACCGGCTGCAGCGTCGTCTTGCGCCATTGAAGGCGTTGCAGGACCAGCGCTCGCTCGCTGTTTCTACTGCGCTTCGGACGCCGTCGGCGTCGCGGCGGCGCTTATTGAAGGGCGCTTTTGGTGCAGCCTCGTTGGTTTTGGGTGGCGTAGGCATCGCCCGAACCATGCATTATTTCGGTTTCGACGCGGATTGGCAAAGCGCCGTCGGTGAGCGTCAACAACTGACCCTCGCCGACGGTACTCAGATACTGCTGGATGCGCAAACGCGTGTTTACCGGGCGGGCGATCGTATGACGCCCGGATTCTCGATCGAGCAAGGTCAACTGCTACTCCGTAGCGCAGTAGGCGACATGATGACACGGACTATCTCAACGGCGGATGGGCGAATCAGCGCGCGTGCGGCAGTGCTGACCGTCGGCCGGCTGTACCGACGCACGGTCGTCTCGCTTGCATCGGGCGAGGCGACGCTGCATCGCGTCGGTCAGCCATCCATCGCAATGCAGGCGGGGGACACCGTCTATTTCAATGCCTCGCACGCCCAACGCACGCGTCGATCCTTCGACGAAGTATCGGCGTGGACGCAGGGCCTTTTAGTCGCGGATCGCACCGCATTACCCGAATTGTTCGATGCCTTCAATCGTTACCATCCGGGAGACGTGCGCGTCGTCGGCGGTGCCGCCGAGAGAAGGATCAGCGGTGTATTCCGACTCGATCAGTTGAAGCAGGCGCTCTGCCAGGTATGCGATAACTTGCCGGTCACCGTCGATCATTTCGGCCGTTACCTGACGATCGTGAGTTGAGGGGGTATTACCTTCGCTTCACCACAGCACCCCACCAACAGACGCGGTCGGTGCGGGTGCCTCTTCACCGATGCATTGCAATAGGTCTATTCGTATGGTCTGGCATATGGATGCCATCGGCACGTCGTGGACGTCGTTGTTGAATGGGTCCTGCAAGTCACTACCCATTTTCTCCATCGTCATCAACATGAAGCCGACGAGCGTTGAGGCCATCGGTGTGTATATCAACAGGCTGTCGACCAAGCCGAGGGGAAGCAATACACAGAAGGCACCCACGAAAAGCCGCGGGTAATGCGCATATTGTTTGGGTAAGGGCGTATTGCAAATTCTCTCAAGACCGCCTTGCGCGTTCGACAAATCCACAAGCGTTTGTTCGATCATTACGCGCTCGTAAGTGCCCACCGTGCCATTCCGGCAAGCCTGTGCCATGTCTTGTGCGTTGCGCATCAGAATGGCATTCGGTACGTTTTTGTACCCGGTCAAAACGGAGCGTTCCGCGACATCCAGCTCTTCCAGCAGATCGGGCGGACGCTGTTTCAAAAGATGGTGACGCAGTGCGCTCGCATACGTAATCTGCCTCATCACAAGATCGCGACGCAGTTGATGAACCGCTTCGTCGCCGTCCGGCTGTCCAACCAGCGTGAATGCTTGTCGGGCAAAAGTACGAGACGAATTGACGACGGCACCCCACAAGGTTCTGGCCTCCCACCAGCGGGCATACGCCGCATTATTGCGCAACCCGAGGAACAAGACGAGGGCGGACCCTGCCAGTGCCACCGGCAATGACGGGAAATCGAGGCCAGTGGTTGCATGCAGCGTGACATACCCTACGGTGACGGCGATGTCCCATATCAGCAGCAATGCGAGCGGCCAGCCAACGTAGCGGATCAGCGAGTGAAACTTCGAATTTTGTTGGACGATCATCGTTACGCGCTCAGGTCGGTCATCCACACTTCGTTCTCGTCGGACACTGAAATGCGGTGGTCATCAATAGGGGATACTTACCCGCGAACCGCGAGGGAACCGCAGCGAGAAGAGCGGCTGCGGATCGCGTACTCTCCACATGCGTTCTAGGGGAGAGGTTCGCAGAAGCCAGTGATGCATCCATTTCAGGATAACATCAATGAAAGCTTTTGGTAAGGTTTGGTGCCGCAGGCTGATGCGTTGGCTTGGTGCCAGCCGTCCGCATCGTTTAAAAAATATTTTCAATCTGCACTGACGCTTTTCATTTCCCGTTGCACATGGGTTTCAAGTGATCGTTTTGTTGCTCTCATCAAGCCGGCGCACCGCTTGGCCAGCGCCGTGAGCAATCTAATGGATTGATGAAATCGAATGTCATCGCGGGGATAAAGTGCGTAAAACGAGTAAGCCGAGCAGAAGTAGCGACGAAATCAGGATCGAGAGCAAACGCAACGGTAAAATCAAAAACAAGATGCATCTTGCGGTGCCGACGTCCGGCCAGGTAGCGAGGTGGTTGGTTGCGGCGCAATTGCTGGCCGTCCCCGTGGTCCATGCGCAAGATGCGGGAAAGCATGTCTATCATCTGACTGCGCAACCACTGAACCGTTCGCTGTTGTCTATCGCCGCGCAAAGCGGCGTGGCGCTGGCTTATGATCCGAAGCTGGTGGAGTCTGTGCAGGCAGCTCCCGTCAATGGCGCGATGACCGCAGCCGAAGCGATTCACGGGGCGCTGTCCGGCACGGGGCTGGAACTGGTCGATACGCCCGATCACACGCTGGCGATACGAAAGAAGTCGCCGACAGCGGCATCGGCAAACGCGGCCGGCACGGCGACCAAAGTGACGGCAAAAAAGTCCGTGCCGCCATCGGCGGCTGCCTCTGTCTCTGGCGCACCCGTAATCGCTGCTTTGAATACAGTGACGGTTAGCGGAAGACGAGAGCGTCAGCCGAAAGATCCGCAGCGGGCGCCCACTTCATCGTATCGCGTCAGTGGAAAGGAACTGGACCGTCAGCACATCACGTCGCTGGCCGAGTTGCAACAAGTTGTACCGGGTCTGAATGTGCAGACGACGGATCCTTCCGACACAGAACTGACGATCCGCGGCGTCGGCGACGGCGGCGGCCAGACCAGCGGCGAACAGAATATCGGGATGCCGAGCAGCGTCGCGTTGTATCTCGATAATGTCTATCTAGTCCGGCCGGGAATGCTGGGCAGCGGTCTGAGCGATATCGAATACGCTGAAGTGTTGAGCGGCGCACAGGGCACAATCTTCGGGGCCAACTCCACCGGCGGCGTGGTCGATATTCATACGACGCCCCCGAGCTTTACGCCGACCGGTTCTGAAAGCATTTCCGTCGGCCAGCGGGGCTATCTACAGAACAAGTTCATGTTTTCCGGTCCGATCAACGATGAGCTGGCAGGACGCATCGACTACATCCATAGCAGCGACAACGGCGATGTCCACAACATCAGCAACGGCGACAATCTAAACGGAACGTCGAACAACGCGGTACGCGGGCAATTATTGTTTAAGCCGAGCAGTCGGTTCAGTCTCCGCGTCAGCGCAGACTACAGCAATGAAAACGATTCGCCAACCGCAGTGACATACGGCTCGAATGCGGTGGACGGCGTGAACGGATACTTGTCGCATTCTGCTCTGGTTGGTAACAAAGTGGTCTATGGCGGTGACGATCGTCAGGTCGATATCGACGACCAGAATCATATGCATCTGGTGCAAGGGGGTGGATCTGCAGAGGCAGATTGGAATTTTGACAACGGGTTCAAATTACGCTCCGTCAGCGCGTACCGGTATTTCAGTTATCTGCCGTCGCAGGCGGACAGCCTGAGCGTGCCGGTGTATGCAAACAGCGGCGCGCAGATTTTAGACCGTTCGTGGCAACAGGATTTCCGGATCGATTCGCCACGAGGGAAATACTTCGACTTCGCGCTCGGTGCAACTTATATGGGAGAAAACGAAAGCACCTTCGCGAATACACGCTATGGAACCAGTAAGTTGCCCGGTCTGTACTACGGGAGCAGTGCATACGACGGCTTGAATGTGATCCGTTACGGCATTTTGCACGATGAAATGTATTCGGCTTTTTTCCAGGGCACCGTGCACGTCAATCCGCGCTTCGATGTGACTGCCGGGGTTCGATTGACGTATGACAAGAAGGGCGGCCAGTTTATTCGATTGAACAAAGCGCCGTTCGATTCAGGCTATCTGGTGCAGTACAACACGCTGCCATCTGCGACGATCAACTTCAATTACGTGTTGTCGCCGGAATGGAGCAGTTACCTTGCATTGTCGTATGGCGAAAAATCCGGCGGCCTGAATGTATCCGCCGGCGCGGCGAAAACGGCCGGCTATGGCAGTCTCGAAATCCAGCCGGAACGGACGAAGAGTACCGAACTGGGCGTGAAAGGCTCGCTGCTCAACGGTGATCTGCAGGCAAAAGCAGACGTGTTCCTCACCTATGTGAATGCGTTTCAAACGCAGGGATACGATCCCTCGACCGATTCGACCTATCTCACCAACGCCGGCACGTACCGATCGCGCGGCGCGGAGACGTCGCTGCATTACACACCCGATGATCATTTTACATTCGATCTGTCGGCGGTCTATAACGATGCGCGTTATCTGAACTATCACAATGCGATCTGCCCGCCGGAGGTGACGTTGTCGAGCGACTCCGGTGCCGTGTGCAACCTCACTGGACGTCGGGTCTTCAATGCACCCAGGTTGACCTATAACGCCAGCGTGCAATATGCATGGACGACCCTAGGCGGCCTGCGGTCCTATGTCAGCGCACGTTACTCTTATCGTAGCTGGATGTACGGCACGGTAGACGATTCGTCGTTCACCCGGGTGCCGGGGTATGGGCTGGTCGCGTTGTCTGCAGGCACCAGTGGCAAGTTCAAGCGCGGTAGCTGGTCGGCATCGGTGTGGGTCAACAATCTGTTCGACAAGACTTACTACCAGCGTCTGATCGAAAGCGATTATGGCTCGGTGCTGGGTTGGGTCGGAGAGCCGCGGACGGTCGGCGTCACGCTGTCCTATCAATTCTGATCCACGGAGACCGGACAGTGACCGAGAAATGGGATAGACGCAGCTTCTTCAAGCTGTCGTCGGTAGTATTGGGCGCGGTGCCGTTACTGGGTGCCAAGCGGGCAAATTCTGAGGTCGTCGATCGTGTGCAGGAAGCGGGTCCAGCGTATGGCGGGACGACGAGCAAAAGCGGGACAGCCGCATTGGACACCCGCTTGCACTGGTTGGAAGGCGCACCACGGTGTTTCTCGGGCGTGACCTGGGGCGTACCTTGGCCGCAAGGAACCGTCGCGCCCGGAATGGACTTTGCGTTGCGGGTCGATAAACCGACGGTGGCAGCCGGCGATGCTGGTGTCGATGTCCAGTCCTGGCCTTTGGCATACTGGCCGGACGGATCGATCAAATGGTCCGCGCACGCGGTCGGCCCGGAAGCGGTCGCGCGGCCCGACGCGCAATATCGATTAGATCCGCGGGCGGCAGGCGCGACTTCGCTGACAAATAACGCAACGGTGCCTCAATCGGCGATGTTGACCGAAGAAGCGGATGGCATCCGGATCGATACCGGTGCTGTGCGATGCGTCGTGCCGCGGCGTGGCGACGTATTGTTCCGTTCGCTGACTATTGCCAATCAAGCGAGCAATCGCGCCGCGGATCAAGGCACCGCGCATGCGCAAGGGCAGGCGGAAGTGCGCGATGCCACGCTCGTGGTACTGACGGACGAGGCCGAAACGCAAGGGCTCGATGCGGAAGCGGGCATATCGATGCGCACGCGGTATCGAAGCCGGATCGATGCGGTGCTTATCGAGCAACGCGGGCCGATTCGTGCGGTGCTGAAATTGACCGGTACGCATATCGACGATCAGGGACGTACGCTGATCCCATTTGTTATTCGAATGTATTGGTATCGCGGCTCGGATAGCGTGCGCTTGGTTCATAGCCTGATCTACGATGCCGATCCGGTACAGACGGTGATTCGCGGTGTCGGTCTGCGCTTTTCCGTGCCGATGACCGGCGAACTCCATGATCGATACATTCGTTTCGTGGGCGCCAACGGCGGCGTATTTGCCGAAGCGGTGCGGGGCTTGACGGGACTACGTCGGGATCCGGGCGCCCATATTACCCAAGCGCAGCTGGATGGACGCGCAACGCCGCCGCTCAGCGCGTTCCCCGCCGATGTCGCACGAGATCTTCGCTTTGTTCCCGCATTCGGAAACTACACGCTGCTGCAGAGCGGCCCGAACGACTTTTCGATCGCCAAGCGGACAGCGCCCGGTTGCGGCTGGATACGTTCGGCAAGCGGCGAACGTGCATCCGGCACCGGTTATCTTGGCAGCGTCCTGGGCGGTATGGGATTTGGCGTCCGCAATTTCTGGCAAAGCTATCCGGGACAGATTGACATTGCCGATGCGCAGACCAGCCAGGCCACGCTGACACTGTGGTTATGGGCACCGGACGCGCCGGGTATGGATCTTCGGGCGTATCACGACGGCATGGGCGAAGACAGCTACACGCTGCAACGGGACGCGCTCGATATCACGTACGAAGACTACGAACCTGGTTTCAACACGCCGTACGGCGTGGCGCGAACCAGCGAGGTCGTGCTGCAACTGTTCGCGAAGACGCCATCGCACGACGCGCTGGTGGACCTCAGTCAGCGTATCCAATCACCACCGCAGTGGGTGGTGTCGGGGGAGCGCATGCATCAGGCGGGCGTGTTCAGCGACTACTGGCGCCCGGCGCAGCAACACCCGACGCCGCAGGCCGTAAAGCTCGACAAGCAGTTGGCCTGGAGTTTCGATTACTACCACGGGCAAGTTGAACAGCGGAGTTGGTACGGTTTCTGGGATTACGGCGATGTCATGCACACTTACGATCCGCAGCGTCACGTCTGGCGCTATGACGTGGGTGGCTTCGCTTGGGACAATGGAGAACTGAGCACCGAGATCTGGCTCTGGCATTACTACTTGCATTCCGGTCGCGCCGATGTTTTTCGGATGGCAGAAGCGATGACGCGCCATTGCAGCGAAGTCGACGTCCACCACATCGGTCGCTTCAGTCCGCTCGGATCGCGTCACGATGTGCAACATTGGGGCGACAGCGCAAAGCAGTTACGCGTGTCGACCGTCGCGAATCACCGCTTCTACTATTACTTGACTGCCGATGAGCGCATTGGCGATCTGATGCGTGACCAGGTCAACGCAGTCGACCGGTTGCGCCAGATTTTGCCGGGACGCAAGATCGGCCAGGCATTCCCGACGCTCGACCCCGAGCATCATGCGAGCGTATCGTTCGGTACCGATTGGGGTGCGGTAGCAGCCGCATGGCTGACCGAGTGGGAACGCACAGGGCTGCCGCATTACCGAAACAAACTTGTCGCCAGCATGGAGTCGATTGCTGCGCAACCGCATGGGTTCTTCACCGGCATCGGCGTCATGGACTTACGTACCGGACGTTTTGTACGCGACACGACCGGGGTGATGTCGGTATCGCATCTGAGCGCCGTCTTCGGCTTGCCGGAGGTCTGCAGCGAATTGCTGCGCACGTTGCCGGTACCGGCTTTCCGCGATGCGTGGCTGCAGTACTGCACGCTGTATTCGGCCAGCGCTGCGGAGCAGCAAGCGGCGCTGGGTAAGCCTTTGGGCAAGCTCAACCTCAGTCAAGGACATGCCCGGTTGCTCGCGTTCGCAGGTGTCTTGTCCGGTCGTGCCGATTTGCAACGGCAAGCGTGGGCGCAGTTTGATGCTGGCCGTGCGGGTATCACCTATGCGGATCAAGTCAGTCGACCGGTGCATCCGCCCACGGTGTTGGACGAGATCGATGAAGCGCCTTCGATCTCGACGAATGCGGTGGCGCAATGGGGGCTGGGCGCGATCGGCCTGCTGGCATTGTCGGCGGATCTGCAACCGGAGAGCCCGGCATGAGCGCATCTATCCGATCGACGTTGTCATGGCCGTGTACGTTAGACGGAGGATGCTCGGCCGATGCAATGTCCGGTCGCTCAGCTCGCCCGGTGGATTCTCGCGCTGGCCTCGCGCGTCGCCGCAGCATCGTTGCTGGCGTCACGCTTGGCATCTGCATCGTCTCGACGTTCGCGTCCGTCCCTTCCAAGGCCAGCGAGCGTACGGTGGAGTATGCGGGTCACGCTTGGCGGGTCGAGCAGGAAGCGGCAGGTACCAATGTCACCGTGCAGGTCAAAGGCGACGATCTCGTGCTGGACACGCCCCGCGGCTTGACCGTCTGGCTCGCAACACCGCTGCACGGTCATTATGAGATTCGCTATTCCCGGACCGTGGTGGAAAGGGGGGGCGTCAACGATAGGCTGTCCGATCTTAACCAGTTCTGGATGGCGAACACCGTCGGTTCTCCAACGCCGGATACAGTGCCGTCGGTGGCACCGGCGGCGGCATCGAGAGCGGCATCGTCTGCATCTGCATCTGCATCTGCATCTGCATCGACGGCGCAGAGGTCGCTGTCCACCGCTGGCGTATTGGGTCGGTCCGGGCGGCTCGCCGACTATGACGCGCTGTCGATGTACTACTTCGGTTTCGGCGGCAATCGCAATACCACGACCCGTTTTCGGCGCTACGACGGCACGACTTCTCGGCCGCTCTTGCAGGAATATCTGGACGCAGATCACCTACTGCGCGCGAACCATCGGTACCGGATTCGAACCATCGTCGATGCGCGCGGAACGCGTGTTTATATCGACGGCAAGCAGTATTTCCGCGACGCCGCTCGGGTACCTGACAGCGGCTATTTTGCGTTCCGAACGACCCAATCCCACCAAATCATCAGCGCCTTCCTGATCCGCAAACTGCGGTGACCGAAGGCCTCTCGAAGGCAAACATCACATCATGAATTCATTGCAAAACACTCACCGATTGAAGTGGCTGGCGTCGGCAAGTCTGTTGGCCGTATCAATATCGGCAGCGGCAAGCGATGCGCTGCCGGTACCGGCGCAGAGTGAAGGGCTTGCGACAGAGCCCGTGCCGGTTCAAGTACGGCAGGATGCCGACACGATCACATTGCAAAACGGCGACATCCAGATCCGTGTGGACCGCGGTGACGGCAGCCTGAAATCGATACGGCAACGCGCGTCCGACGATCCGCGCAAGGTGTCTAACGATCCGAGAGCCTGGCATGATCTCAGCGTGAATCATATCCGCGCCGCGTACGAGGCGCACGGCGACGACTTTGCAAATGATCCTGAAAAAGCGCTTTACTGGGATGCGAACGCCGATGTGTCGCCGGTGCCCCCCGGTTACAAGCTGGCTACAAAGGGATACTTTCGTTTTCAGGACGGACAACCCCAGGTTGCGATATTGACCGATACGCCGGATCGAGCCGAAGTGACCGTGCGATCGACGCCGACGCCGCTGTTCCCGTTCGATGTGGATTGGCATTACGTGCTTTTCCGCGGGCAAAGCGGGTTCTATGTCTATGTCGAATTGCATCATGACAAAACGCAACCCGCGGTCACGTACTATCAGAACCGCTTCGTCGTGAAGACGGTGATGGATGGCACGTTCACCCACTGGGCGATCGGCGGCGACAAGTTCTTGCCGATTCCGCAGGCCGGCATCGCAAAAGAGGTCAGCGACGCGACGTTCCGCTTGGCCGACGGGACCATCAAAACCAAATATATGAATTCGGTTTATTGGTCACAGGTACCCGTCTATGGTTATGTCGGCCGGCATCGCGGGCTTTGGATGATCGAAGCCAGCCCCGAATATCATAACGGCGGTCCAATCAAGCAAGGGCAGACGTTGCATGACAATGTGATGCTGCGGGTGATGCAGTCGGTTCATTTCGGTGCGTCGGCGGTTGATATTGCGGCGGGAGAGGACTTCCATAAGGTTTATGGCCCGTTCCTTGTCTATGCAAATCGCGGCGATGGACCGGAAGCGCTGTGGCAGGATGCGTGGAAGCAGTATCAGACGCAACGCGCCAACTGGCCGTATCAATGGGTAGCATCGCCGGATTACATCAAGCAGCGAGGGGACGTGCGTGGGACGGTCGATCTGGAACGCGATGGACAACGATCGCCAGCGCATGATGCATGGGCGATTTTGACACCGACTGGAAATGATTGGACCGCTCAGACGAAGGGCTATGCATTCTGGCAAAAGCTGGATGATAGCGGGCACTTCGATCTTCCGCACGTGATCCCAGGATCCTATGATCTGTATGTCACGGGTGCAGATCAACCGCGGGATTTCAGGCACCAAGATGTTATGCTGTCTGCAAATGAAAGCATCGATCTTGGTACGCTTGACTGGAAAGACGAGTCGCGTGGCCAACAACTTTGGCAGATAGGCCGCTTCGATCGCTCCGCAGGAGAGTTCCGAGATGGCGACCATGCCCGTAATTTCGAGATGTACAAACGCTATCCGAAGGCATTTCCGGACGACGTCGATTACACGGTGGGCCAGAGCGACGCGTCGCACGACTGGAATTACGCGCAATGGACCGTCTACCAGAAGCGTCCGGACTGGCGTATACATTTCACGTTGCCTGAGTCGCCGCCGACGGCCCGGACCGCAACACTGACAATTGGCTTCGCTTCAGCGCAACCCGCAAGGGGCAAAGCGTTGACAGATCTCCGCGTCGTGGTGAACGGTGTCGAGATTGCCGCCATCCATCTGCCGAAAACTGGGACGGCAGGCTATCGCGGCGGCGTGCAGGATTCGAAATACAATCTTCGCACGCTGACCTTCGCTGCGAACCTGCTGAAGCCTGGTGCGAATGTCATTAGCCTGCGTCATGCAGATGCGGCACCGCTCCCTGCATTTGAACAGGCACAGAAAGGCACGCGCATTCCGGCCAATACGACACCGGGCCAAGTCATGTACGATGCATTGCGGCTGGAGCTTGACGCTAGCGCGAAGTGACCGCAGCAGAGTACCGCGAGGGGAAGAACCAAGGCCGATATCAGGCCTTGCCGATTCTCCATTGACCGGCGGGCAAAGTGCCATTGACCGCGAAGTCGCCGACGATGCGGTCTTTGTAGATGCGTGGGTTATGGGACGAAATTGTCCGGGCATTGCGCCAATAGCGGTCCAGACCGGTTGACCGGAGTGTCGCCGAGGCACCCAACGCATCGAACGCTTCGCTGGTGGCATCCAGGATCAATTGCGACACGACCGTCTGGGCTTGCCAGATTTCCAACTCGGCCTCGGCGATGCTTGCGATGACGCCTTCCGCTTTCGCTTCGGGAAGATGTCGCGCGTTGGCGGCGCGTTCGAGTGCACGCGCCGCCTGGGCGACGATGGCGCCTGCGGCATACGCGTGTGAGCGGAGCTTCCCCACCACCTGCAGTAACTGGGCATCATCGGCGGGCAACGCGGCGGG
>CAWUJR010000054.1:0-13597 GCA_963922375.1 uncultured Robbsia sp. | reverse complement strand
GTAGCGTGCACGCGCGTCGTCCGCCTGTTGCTGGCTCCAGGCGTCCCAGCCGGTGGCGTCGCCGGTAACGGGCACCATCTCGATGCAATCGACGGGGCAGGGTGCGACGCAGAGGTCGCACCCGGTACAGACGGCTTCGATGACCGTGTGCATCTGTTTCGCCGCACCCACGATCGCGTCCACCGGACAAGCCTGGATGCAGAGCGTACAACCGATACACAGCGATTCGTCGATGACTGCGCGTGGGCGCGGTCGCTCAGCGCCATTCGCGGGATTCAAAGGCAGCGTCACGCGTTGCAGCAATTGCGCGAGGCGCGCGACGCCTGCCTGTCCGCCGGGAGGGCACTGGTTGTAAAGCGCGGTGCCGTCGGCGATCGCGCCGGCATAAGGCGCGCAGCCGTCGAAACCGCATTTGGTGCACTGCGTTTGCGGCAACAGATGGTCGATCTGCTGCGCGAGTTCGGATATCACGATTCGGTTCTGTATTCGGGGACAGTCAGGTGCGGGACGCCGTCGGCTCGCCGCACAATGGTAGCGCGCGGGCGGCTTCTTTTGATGGCCTCTATTATCGTCTATTCATTGGCTGTTCAGGCAATCGCCATTTTTTGACGCGCTCGCATGCGATAATCGGCCGATGATCGATAGCAGATGGTGGAGAACCCTGTGAGGAAAGCCGCAAGCCCCGACGTTACCCCCAACGCCCCTTTATCCAAACGCAACCCGGAAGGTACCCGCCGACGGATTCTGAAAGCTGCGACCGAAGAGTTCCGCTTGGGTGGGCTGGCCGGCGCACGTGTGGACTGCATTGCCCGGCGTGCCGAAACGAACGAGCGCATGTTGTACTATTACTTCGGCAGCAAAGAGAAATTGTTTATCGCCTCGCTGGAGGATACCTACGCATCTTTTGTCACTGCGCAGACGACATTAGATTTGGCGCATCTACCGGCAGACCAGGCACTGATTGTTTATGCCAATAACATTTGGGACTACTTGAGAAAAAATCCGGAGGTCGTGCGCCTCGTGAATAACGAAAATCTGCATCAAGCAGCGCACTTGAAGCAGTGTTCGATTCGCGAATCGTTTCATCCGGTGATCGAACAACTGCGGCAAATCCTACAGCGAGGTGCCGATGCCGGGCTGTTTCGGCACGACATCGATGCGCTGCGATTGTATTTGAGCATGTCGGCATTGGGCTTTTACGTCGTCTCGAATCGCTACACGCTGCAGCAGACCTTCGGCTGCGATTTCACCGACGACATCGCCTACCCGCAGGTTGTGCAGCAGCATACCGACATGCTGTTGGGCTATGTCAGGCGTCCGGTCGGCTGATCGGCTCACCCCGTCGGGTGCTGTTCGTTCTCCGACGGGGCGACGTCGATCGCGCGTCCGTGTTGTGCGGCGATGAAATCGCGAATCCGTGGATACACCAGCGTGCGCCATCGGCGCCCTGAAAAGATGCCGTAATGGCCGCAGGCCGGTGCGGTGTAATGGTGCTTCGCGTCTTCGGCGATGCCGGTGCAAAGGGTGTGGGCGGCGCGGGTCTGCCCATCGCCGGATATATCGTCCAGCTCGCCTTCGATGGTCAGCAGTGCGGTCTGATGAATGTCGGCAGGGCGTACCGGCTCACCGCCGATGACCCACGTGCCTTCGGCCAACCGGTATTCCTGAAAGACGACCTCGATCGTTTCCAGATAATACTCAGCGGCCATATCCAGCACCGCATTGTATTCGTCATAAAAGTGTCGATGCGCTTTGGCATCGTCGTCGTCCCCGCGCACCATATCGAGGTAAAAATCCCAGTGCGATGCCAGGTGGCGTTGGGGGTTCATTGCAACGAAGCCGGCGTGTTGCATGAAGCCCGGATACACGCGTCGGCCGATGCCGGGGTAATGGGCGGGCACCGTGTAAATGACGTTTGCTTCGAACCACTCGATGCTGTGCTGTGTCGCGAGCGAATTCACCGCGGTCGGACTTTTCCGCGCATCGATCGGCCCCCCCATCATCGTCATCGTGCGCGGCGTGTCTTCGCCGCGGGACGCCATCAACGAAATGGCCGCGAGCACCGGCACCGTCGGTTGGCAAACCGAAATGACATTCAGATGACGTGCGCCGATGTGACGAATGAAGGTTTCGATATAGTGCACATAGTCGCTCAGATCGAAACGCCCGTGCTCGAGCGACACCATCCGCGCATCGGTCCAATCGGTAATGTAGACTTTATGGTCTTCGAGGAGGGTGGTGACGGTACCGCGCAGCAGCGTCGCATGGTGACCCGACAGCGGGGCGCAGACCAGCACTGACGGTTCTTCGCGTAACGCGAGCACGGTGTCTTGATCGTCAGTGTAGCGTTTGAAACGCAGCAGCCGACAGAATGGCAGTTCCAGCACCGTCTGCTGCACGATCGGAATCGAACGGCCGTCTCGAATGATGTGGTCGATGCCAAATGCCGGCTTTTCGTAATCCTTGCCAAGTCGATGCAGCAGCTCGAAGCCTGCAGCGAGCCGTCCGGCGCCCGGTGCAAAGGCGAGAGGACTGGCTTGATCGGCGAAGGCTTTCGATGCCATCTCGGCCCACGAACTCAACGGTGTCAGCAACGCACGTTGGAATTCATACATCTGATAAAGCATCTCTACCTCCCGCGCATTCAGGCGTCAGCCATCCGATCTTATCGGATTGCCGACAATACTGCACTGCAACATTCCCTAATGTGGCGCGGTTGGTAATGGGCGCCCACGCTGATGCCGGGGCGCTTCCGGCGTTAGGGCTCGGTTGTTTCCACCGTCGCTGCCGAGCGGTCGTCGGTCGTGAAGCCCGGGCCGGCATCAGCCGCGCTTTCTCGTCCCTCATCGGCGTCCGCTTGTTGGCCGGTCGCCGCGCGAACAAACGCTTCACCGTGTTTCATCAGATTCATGCCGGTGTGGACCAGCGCGACATGCGAAAACGCCTGTGGGAAATTGCCGACTTGCCGCTGCGTCTTCGGGTCGAATTCTTCCGCGAGCAGGCCTACGTCGTTGCACAACGCCAACAGGCGTTCGTACAGCGCTTCGGCTTCGTCGTCCCGCCCCTGCAGATGATAGTTGTCGGCCAACCAGAAACTGCACGCAAGGAACGTCCCCTCGCCGGGCGGCAACCCGTCCGCCGTTTCATGCGTGTGATAACGCAACACGAGGCCGTCGACGGTCAACTCGCGCTCGATGGCGGCCACCGTCGACACGACCCGGGGATCGTCCGGCGGCAGGAAATTGATCGGCGCGAGTAACAACAGGCTTGCGTCCAAAGCGTCGCCGCCATACACCTGCACGAAACTGCCGATTTTTTCGTTATAACCTTTCGCGCAGACATCCGCATGAATCGTCGCACGGACCTCGCGCCATTTGTCAATTGGCCCCTCCAGGTCGAATTCCTCCGCCGAACGGATTGCCCGATCGAGCGCGGCCCACGCCATCACGCGCGAGAACGTGAAGCGCTGGCGACCGCCTCGCACTTCCCAGATGCCTTCGTCCGGCTTATCCCAGAGCGTGATCAAGTGCTCGACCAGCGCACATTCCACGGCCCACACGGTATCGTCCGACGGTAATCCGCCGACTCGCGCCACGTGCAGTGCGCTCATGACTTCGCCATACACATCCAGTTGCAACTGGTCCACCGCACCGTTGCCGATCCGGACCGGTTTCGCCCCTTCGTAACCGGGGAGCCAGTCGACCTCCCATTCGGGCAGGCGACGCTCGCCGGACAAGCCATACATGATCTGCAGTTGCGAGGGCGACCCGGCGACAGCGCGCGCGAGCCATGCACGCCATGCCGCCGCTTCGTCGTAATAGCCGGCACGCATTAGCGCGAGCAGGGTAATGGTCGCGTCCCGCAGCCAACAATAACGATAGTCCCAGTTCCGCGAGCCACCCAATGCTTCCGGTAGCGACGTGGTGGGGGCCGCGACGATGCCGCCGGTGGGTTCGTACGCAAGCGCCTTCAGCGTGATCAATGAGCGGCGTACTTGCGCTGCCCATTTGCCTTCGACATTGCAGCGTGCGGCCCAGTCACGCCAGAACGTTTGCGTGCGAGCGAGCGTGCTGCGGGGGTCGCCGACCGGCGGTACGGGCTCGTGAGAGGGGGCGTACGCCATGATAAAGGGGACCGTTTCTCCCGCGCGAACGGTGAAGGTGGCATTCGTGTGCATGCCTTCGCCCGTCAGTTCGGCGGGCGTGCGCAATACGACCATGTCCGGTCCGGCAATCGCCTTGATACCGCTGTCGTCGTCGAGTCGACTGACCCACGGCACCGCATGGCCGTAATCGAAGCGGAGCACGAGCTCCATGCCCATCTCCACACGGCCGCTTTTGCCGACGACCAATCGTACAATTTCCGGCCAGCCGTTTCGCATCGGCATGAAGTCGATCATCAGCACACTCCCGGTGCCGGTCGTGAATTCGGTTTCCAGGATGAGCGTGTCGTCGCGGTATTGTCGGCGGCTAGCCTTGATTGCCTCGCCGTTCGGACCGGGGGTAGGGGCAATGCGCCAGCGCCCATGCTCGGGCTCGCCAAGCAGGGCGGCAAAGCAGGCACCAGAGTCGAAGCGGGGCCAGCAAAGCCAGTCGATCGATCCGTCTTTCGCGACCAGCGCGGCAGTGTGTCCGTCGCCGATCAACGCATAATCTTCAATATGAGATGGCATTGATATTCCAGGCTGCGATGAGAGAAAACCCTGAATAAGCATATCGCGAACGGACAAGACCCTGCCGTTAAGGCTGTCTTTCTTGCGGACAAAAAAAACGGCCCGCATCGTTGCCGATGCGGGCCAATAGCCGCCGTCTCACGGGGGCTTGACGGCGGGAGACCTGAAACTTGCGCGCTGTTCCGACATTGCTGAATTGCAAGAACCGCGCTCGAAGACCCCGTACCGATCAGCCTCTTGCGACGCTGTCCGGGGGACGTCTTCCGTATCCTTTCTTAAGCAATGGACGTGCCAACCCTGCGAGATCACGTCGTTTGGATGCGGCCGTCTTTGGCCGAGCTGTTACGCTGCAGAGACGGGCATTATTGGCATCCGCCAATCGTATCGCCCCGTATAAATATTGCGTTGTCCGGGCAAAATTTACCTGCCTCGCATTGAAGCGCCGGGAACGCTTCACGACAATCCCTTATTATCGTTGCATTGAGCTGCGTCAGGGCCACTGTGGGGGAACGCGCCGACCTTGGGCGAGGCGTCCCGGCAGCTCCGATTCGAGGATTGACTATGGCAACTGCGGGTCTGAATCAAGTCGCCCCCGCCGGCTTCGTTTTTGGTTTTCTATTTGGCGATGGACGATCGACTGCGATCGACTGGGCCCAAGCGCAAGCGCTACCGGGCAATGCTGCGGCCCCTGCTTGGCTTCATCTGGCGGCCAATGATCCGCAAGTGGACGCGTGGTTGCAAGGCATTGGCGCACTGCCGGCGACGGTCCGGGAGTTCTTGGGAGGGAACGATCGCCGTCCGAGGGTGCACATCGGCAGTAGTCTGGTATTCGGCGTCATTTCCGATTTCGAGCGAGGGGGCGGTGCGGATATCGATAAAGGCAAAAGTGCGCTGCGCTTTTATATCGATGCCGCTCACTTGATTACCGTGCGCGCGTCGCCGCTGGAGTCGACCGACCGATTGCGCACGGCCGTGCTCGACGGGGACGTCTTTCGCGACACGATTGATTTGTTCGCGTCGTTGATCCGCGGGTTGAACGAGACCTTTGCCGACAACGTGAATAATCTGGGCGATCGCCTGGACGATGTAGAGGAGGGCGTACTGGATGGACGCCACATCGATCAACGTGCTGAACTGGGTGCCATTCGCCGCGATCTGGTCGAGTTGAAGCGCTATGTGGATCCGGAGCGAACCGCGTTGGCGCAATTACTGGGAACGCGCCCGGAATGGTGCGATCCGCGCTCATTCGAAGCGCTGGTGCAGTCGATCCAGACGCTCAACAGCATCGGCGGTTCGCTCGAGGCTCTGTACGAGCGCGCGAAATTGCTGCAGGACGAGATGGCATCGCTGCTGGCCGAAGACATCAATCGCAAACTGCTCGCACTATCGATCATGTCCGCGTTGCTCTTGCCGGCGTCGCTGATTTCGGGGATTTTTGGAATGAATGTCGACGGTCTGCCCGGCGTGCATGCGCACTACGCATTCTGGGTAGTGACCGGGTCGATGGTCGTGCTGGGCATTCTCACCGTCGCCGTATTGAAACGGCTGCGGCTCTGGTAGCGCGCGATTCAGTGTGGCCGCGGCCCGTCACGCGTCTGCAGACGGTCCTTCGCCGTCTCTTCGAAAAGGAGGGGCGAAGGCAAACGCCCAGACGAATAACGAATAGGGCGTTCTGAAACGTAAAAAGCCCTTGAGATTACTCTCAAGGGCTTTGAATACTTTGGCTCCCCGACCTGGACTCGAACCAGGGACCTGCGGATTAACAGTCCGTCGCTCTACCGACTGAGCTATCAGGGAACAGCAGAGAAAGAGATTATAGGCACTTTACTCTTTCTTGTCAAACTTTTTTGCTACTTATTTTGTTCCGCGTTATCGGTACGTTCTTTCGAATCGCTCACGATGACCCGTTACAAAACCTGGCCGTTCAGTCCATAAACCACCATCACCACTGTGGTCACACTGACGATCGGCTCGCGTCGCTAGCGTGTTATGGTCGTTTGCTGTCTTCGTCCAGGGCGAGAATATTAACCCTGTTTCGGAGATGCTGCAACAACAATTTTCACGCCACCGATTTATCGTTCCAGCAACTTCAGTTTGTCTTCCTTGTCTTTCCATTCGTCCGCATCGGGCAGCGGTGCCATGCTTTTCGTGATACTGGGCCAACCGCGCGCCAACTCGGCATTCAATGCCGTGAACGCTTGCTGATCGCCAGGCACATCTTCTTCGGCATAGATCGCGTTTGCAGGGCATTCCGCCACGCACACGGCGCAGTCAATGCACTCATCCGGATCGATGGCGAGAAAGTTCGGGCCAACGCGGAAGCAATCCACCGGGCATACATCGACGCAGTCGGTGTAGCGGCACTTGATGCAATTCTCGGTCACGACGTGCGTCATTCAGACTCCTACGGCTTTAGAGCCCGCGTGGGCTTTTGCGAAAGGCGTTATTGTAACCGAATGCTTGTGCAAAATACTCGCCCGATGACAGCCACTTCCCGCAATCAACAGATCGATAGGTCATGAAGGTATTCGAGAAATGCGGGGTTGCAGTACCTCTTCGGCATCGGTGGGCGGGCGCGAAGGGGAGCGGTGCCCCGCCGCGCCTCGATCCGCGGCACTCAAACGCGCCGTCAGGATGATTTCGGGTACCATTTGCTCACCGTGACAGAGACAAATTGTCACAAGGCCCTCCCGGCCACAGTGTAGCGCGCATCAGCGCGCAGCACGGCACTACGGAATGTTCACCTCATGATCATCACGTCTTTACTCGACACCGATTTGTACAAGTTTACGATGATGCAGGTCGTTCTGCATCATTTCCCGGCGGCTGAAGTGGAATATCGGTTCCGTTGCCGCACGCCGGGCGTACAGCTCGCGCCATATGTCGATGAGATCCGAGCGGAAATCCATCAACTCTGCGAACTGCGCTTCGCCGATGAGGAGTTGGCCTATCTGCGCAAGATGCGCTTCATCAAAAGCGATTTCATCGACTTCCTCGCATTGTTCCATCTGAACAGCAAATACATTTCGGTCGACGCGTCGCATGAGCATCCGGGCGAAATCGAAATCACGATCATCGGTCCGTGGCTGCACACGATCCTGTTCGAAATCCCGGTTTTGGCGATCGTCAACGAGGTCTACTTCCGCAACACGCAACGCGAACCCGATTACCGCGAGGGCCGCGAGCGGCTGAAAAGCAAGATCGCGATGCTGGGTGCGAGTCCCGAATATGCCGAATGCAAGATTGCCGATTACGGCACGCGTCGTCGCTTCTCGAAGCGTTGGCACGAAGAAGTGTTGCTGTCGTTGAAGGAGAGCCTGGGTCCCCAATTCACCGGCAGCAGCAATGTCTTGTACGCGATGCGGCACGACTTGACGCCGCTCGGCACGATGGCGCACGAGTACTTGCAGGCCTGTCAGGGGCTCGGGCCGCGCCTGCGCGACTCGCAAGTGTTCGGGCTGGAAATGTGGGCGAAGGAATATCGCGGCGACCTGGGCATCGCACTGTCGGACGTCTATGGGATGAAGGCTTTTCTTAAAGACTTCGATATGTATTTCTGTAAACTATTCGATGGTGCCCGTCACGACTCCGGCGATCCGTTCGAATGGGGGGAGCGTCTGCTGCAACATTATGAAAAAAACCGCGTCGATCCGCGGACCAAAATCATGGTGTTCAGCGATGCACTCGACATTCCGAAAGTGCTGCAGCTCTATGAACGTTTCCAGGGACGCTGCCGTTTGGCGTTCGGCGTGGGCACCAACTTGACCAACGATCTCGGGTATCAACCGTTGCAAGTCGTCATCAAAATGGTTCGCTGCAACGGGCAGCCGGTCGCGAAGTTGTCCGATTCGCCGGGCAAAAACATGTGCGACGACAAGGCCTATCTGGCTTATCTGCGGCAGGTATTCGAGATTCCCAACGAACAGCGCGACTGATCGCAGTCAGGTCCGATGTCGGGTCCGGCCGCGACGGCACGGGCCGTACAGCGCGCATGAAGAGATCGGACCTATGAAGCTCAGCCTGCCCGGCATTGCCGTGCGATTACCTTATGCCGCGCTCACGTTGATCGTGCTCGGGCTCGCGCAGCCGGCTGCCGCGCATGCCGCCGATCATGTCGACGGCGCGTCGTTGTCCCCCGTCTGGGGCATCCCATTCGCAGCATTGCTCTTGTCGATTGCGTTGTTTCCATTGCTGGCCCCGTCGCTCTGGCATACGCACTTCGGCAAGATCGGTGCGATGTGGGCCGCGCTGTTTGTCGTGCCCTTTGCGCTGGCGTATGGCCCGGGCGATGCATGGGGCTTGCTGGTCCATGCCTTCATTGCCGAATATCTGCCGTTCATTGCGTTGCTCGCGTCGCTCTACACGGTCGCGGGCGGTATCTGTCTGCACGGCAAATTACGGGGCGGACCGGGCGTCAACGTCGGGGTATTGGCGTTGGGAGGGGGACTGGCAAGCGTGATGGGGACGACCGGTGCGGCGATGTTGTTGATTCGCCCGTTGCTGCGCGCGAACGAAGGGCGCCGATCCGTCGTGCACGTGGTCGTCTTCTTTATCTTCATCGTCGCGAACGCCGGCGGCTCGTTGACGCCGCTGGGCGATCCCCCGCTCTTCCTCGGATTCTTGAAAGGCGTATCGTTCCTGTGGACAACCGAACATCTGCTGCTGCCGATGGGCGTGGTCTGCGGCATCCTGCTCCTGCTGTTTTTCGCGATCGATAGCTGGCTGTATCGGCGCGAGGGCGCGCGCGAAGCGTTGCATCGCACAGCAGGCGATGGCGAGGCGTCGGCATTGCGACTGGATGGCAAGCGTAACTTCGTGCTATTGGCGTGCATCGTCGGTTTAGTGCTGCTCAGCGGGTTCTGGCGTTCCGATGTGGTCTTCGATGTAATGGGCACACCGTTGTCGCTGCCGAATGCCGTGCGCGATGTGCTGTTGTTCGTCGTGTTGTTCGTGTCTTTGGCCATCACGCCGGCATCCGCGCGCGAGGGTAATCAGTTCGACTGGGCACCCATCGCGGAGGTCGCCAAATTGTTTGCGGCCATTTTCGTGACGATCGCGCCCGTGATCCTCATTCTGGGCGCGGGTGCGAACGGCGCATTTGCATCGCTGCTGGCGATGGTCAGCGATGCGCAGGGTCAGCCGTTGAATGCGGTGTATTTCTGGGCCACCGGTTTGTTGTCCGGTTTCCTCGACAATGCGCCCACCTATCTGGTGTTCTTCAACACCGCCGGGGGTGACGCCGCCACGTTGATGACGCAGGGCGTGACCACGTTGACCGCGATCTCGGTCGGTGCGGTATTCATGGGGGCATTGACCTATATCGGCAACGCGCCGAACTTCATGGTCAAGGCGATCGCCGAGGAACGCGGCGTCGCGATGCCTTCCTTTTTTGGCTACATGCTGTGGTCGTTGCCGATACTGCTGCCGGTGTTCGGCATCGTGACATGGCTTTTCTTTTAGGCAAAGGTGGACGCGACATGAAGCAGAAAGTCCTGGTGACACGTGAGATATTCCCCGACATCGTCGATCGGCTGCGTGCGTATTTCGATGTCGAGGTGAACGAAACCGGCAACGCATTTGCCGCGCAGGAGTTGATTCGCCGCGCGTCGGACAAGCACGGACTGCTGGTGCCCAGCGACACGATCTCGGCCGAGCTGGTCGCCGCCGCCCCGTCGTTGAAGGCCGTCTGCAATATGTCGGTCGGTTATAACAATCTGGATCTGGCCGCATTGAATGCACGCGGGATCGTCGCCACCAATACGCCGGACGTATTGAACGAGACCACCGCAGACTTTGGATGGGCATTGCTGATGGCGACCGCGCGCCGGGTCACCGAGGCGGAGCGTTACCTACGTGATGGTCACTGGTCTGCCTGGCAATACGACACGCTGACCGGCAGCGATGTCTATGGCACGACGCTGGGTATCTTGGGAATGGGTCGAATCGGCCAGGCGATCGCGCGGCGCGCGCGCGGTTTCGGTATGAAGGTGGTGTATCACAACCGCTCGCGCGTGGAGGCTGCGATCGAACGTGAACTGCAGGCCGAATGGGTCGAGAAGGCGGCGCTGTTGGCGCAGGCCGATCACCTGGTGCTGGTGTTGCCGTATAGTGCGGCCAGTCATCATGCGCTGGGCGCGGCCGAGCTTGCGCTGATGAAGCCAACGGCGAATCTGATCAATATTGCGCGAGGCGGTATCGTCGATGATGCCGCGCTGATCGACGCATTGCGTGCCGGTCGATTGGCGGGGGCGGGACTTGATGTGTTCGAGGGCGAACCTGCACTGAATCCGTATTTTCTGACGCTGCGCAATGTCGTCCTGACGCCGCATATTGCCAGCGCCAGCGTGCCGACGCGTCGCGCAATGGCCAATCTGGCCGTCGACAATCTGATTGCGGCGTTGGGCGAAGGCCCCGACGCAGGTCATCCGCCGAATGTCGTCAATCCTGAAGCGCGATCGATGCCAGGCTGAAGCCGACAGGTGTTGAAGTGAGCGACGCCATAAGGTGGGCGACAATGCGATACGGGCGGCACGACATGAAGAAAGGACCGGACAGAGAATGAAGCAGACGATGAAGCAAAGGACGATGCAGCGGGGACGCCGCCTATGACGCAGGGGATCTGGCCTGTCATCGCACTGGTGTTGGCCGCCGGCCTCGCGTTGTCGTTGTTGGCGCTGATATGGATGGTCCGGGCGGCGAAAGGCGACGGCGGCTTCAGCGAAGCGCAGCTCGATGCGTTGCTCGACGATCTGAATGCGTTCCGAGAGGAAAGCGCGCGTACATCGGAGCGACTCGAGCGGTCGCTCCGCGGCGAAGCGGCAGAGACCGCGCGCATTGCCCGCGCGGAAACCGGGGCCACGCTCGGACAGTTTCAGCAGACGTTGGCGGCGCAACTCGGCAGTATCGCGACGTTGCAGAATCAGAAGGTCGATGCGTTCGCCAAGGATCTGGCGAACCTCACGCAAAGCAATGCGACGCAACTTGATGCCGTGCGATCAAGCCTGGCGGAGCAGGCGCGTCATGCACGCGAAGAGCAGGGCGCGGCGCTCAGGCATATGGGCGAAACGCTGAATCAACAACTCGGCGGCTTGTCGCAGCGTAACGACGTTCGCTTTGCCGAGGTCCGGGCGACGCTCGAACAAAAGCTGAAAGACATCGAAGTCAACAATGCCGCGAAGCTTGATGAGATGCGACAGACCGTCGACGAGAAGCTTCACGCGACGCTCGAACAGCGCTTGGGTGCGTCGTTCAAGCTGGTGTCCGATCGCTTGGAGCAGGTGCATCGGGGGCTCGGTGAGATGCAGACGCTGGCGGCCGGTGTCGGCGATCTGAAGAAGGTCCTGACGAACGTGAAGACGCGAGGCACCTGGGGCGAAGTGCAGTTGGGTGCGCTACTCGAGCAGATGTTGACGTCGGATCAATATGCGAAGAACGTGGCCACCGTGCCATCCAGTAACGACCGCGTTGAATTCGCGATCCGTTTGCCGGGGGCATCGGCCGGAACGGGAACGTCCATCGCATCGCGTCACAGTGTCGCCGGTGGCGGGGCCCACGACGCGGGCGCGCCGGTCTGGCTGCCGATCGATGCAAAGTTTCCTCGGGAAGACTACGAACGACTGGTGGACGCGCAGGATCGCGCGGATCCGCTCGCGGTCGAGGAAGCCGCGCGCGGTCTCGAAGCTCGGGTGCGGTTGGAGGCACGGCGGATCGCGGAAAAATATTTATCGCCGCCGCACACGACCGACTTCGGTCTGCTCTATCTGCCGACGGAGGGGCTTTATGCCGAAGTGCTGCGACGCCCTGGCTTGAGCGACGCGCTGCAACGCGATTACCGCATCACGATTGCCGGTCCGACCACGTTGAGTGCATTGCTCAACAGCTTGCAGATGGGCTTCCGGACGCTGGCGATCGAGCGCCGTTCCAGTGAGGTGTGGCAGGTGCTGGGCGCGGTCAAGACCGAATTTTCGAAGTTTGGCGACGTGTTGGCGAAAACCCGCTCGCAATTGGAGACGGTCACACGCTCGATCGATATGGCTGAGCGGCGCACGCGGGTCATGCATCGGACCTTGCGCGATGTCGAGGCGTTGCCGGGCGATACGGCAGCGCAGGCATTGGGTGGCGCAGTGCAACCCGATCCGCTTGCCGAGGCGCCGCTCGACGCGCTTTCCGACGAGTAAATCGTTGCGGGCGGCAATGCGCGGTCGGCGGCCGCACCGGATGCGTCTTTCGACGCACCTGCGCACGATCGGGCCTACAGTTCTTCGGGGGTATCCGACAGCGTGATCTCGATACCGCCGAAGCGCGAAGCCACCCAGTTATACGCCTGACACGCGATCCAAAGCAGGATGAAGCCGATGACCGCATTCAACAGCATCGCGCTGAAGATTTCGGTGGCCACCGTGCTCAGCGGAATCGTCTCGTTCGCTTTGAAAAAATTGACGAGCGAGCCGAGCAAAACGATCGGCACGCTGAACGTCAGATAGATCAGCATCAGCGCTTTGGCGGTTTGGCCGGGGGCAATATGCGAAATCTGCTTTTTGATTTCCGTACCCGGCACTGATGCGGAAAACAGCATATGCGACAAGTCGTGGCGGGGCGGCTGGGTCTTATGGGCGTCGACCGCTTCAGCCGATGACGTCGCGGTGGCGGCCGCCGTTTCTGCCGTTGCGGCAGTGGCCTGCAGCGTTGGCGTTGGCGCTGACACCGCGTTCTCTGTCGGTTCCGGTGCGGTTTCCGGGCGCGATTGATCAGTCATAACAACCCCTCGAAAAACATCATGTCCACCAGGTCTCCTTTATTGATATTGTCCTGATCGTGTTCGAGCACGATGAAGCAATTGGCTTCGCTCATCGAACTCAACACGCCTGAGCCTTGTGCGCCGGACAGCGTAACCTGCCACGCGCCGGCGGCATCCCGTGTGGCGAT
>CAWUJR010000053.1:0-13607 GCA_963922375.1 uncultured Robbsia sp. | reverse complement strand
CCACTTGCAACGCCGTTCCATAGCCGCCAATCACGGCCCACGGTGCCAGTCCCCCACCCGCCGCACCCTCGACTTGCGACACCCCGCCGGTCAACAGCAATTTGCCGCCGGTTGTCACATCGTCCGCAAAGGCCGACATCGAGAGCGTAAGTGACGCCGCCAGAGCGAGACCGATCGACGAAATTCTGTATCGCATAGGAAGCAAGGGTGACGATAAATGGGGGTAAAACACGCAGCAGCCACAGACGCATCCGTTTGCCACCTTGGGCCTGACAAGCGCACGCGGCACGGCGTCCTTCTGCCCGTCCGTCTGGCCCGCTCTTCTGCTTGCTCTTCTACTTGCTCTTCTGCCCGTTAACGGCGGCTTTCATCGCACCTTGAGCAAAAATCGCAATTGGTGCAAGTTGCCCCTTTCGCTCGCTCCGCCCCGGCGTGGCCGCGGCTGCCCGGACTCGGTAACCCGTGCATCGACAAGACACCCCGCGAAGTAAACCCTTGTCTATTTCGGTTATCGAAAGAATAGGTCGAAATGAATGAAATTGAAATAAATCTGAAACTCTTTGGACATTGTGGAATCGTCAACAGTTAATTGGTCTCTAGCGTCACCATCTAGTTAGATCAAAAGGCCTACACTGCGACCGCATTGACATACGAAACGGCTGCGAAAGCGAACGGCATCACACGCCGGCCCGATACGAGCAAATATCGTTTCGCGAAACCTACAACTTATCGTTAGGCACGTTGCTGTATGCGATACAGGGGTACACGCATTCCGCTGGACGTACACTCGGCATCGAGGGCCGTAGCGATGTCGTGAATGCGGGTGCTGTTGTTGGGGACGCGCAGAACCTGCTGCCATCAACGAATCACAGCCAGTTGATGGCAATGTTCGGGATGGCCGTGATTTTTTGACTGACTCGTCGGTCGCGCTTCAGTCGGGCTGGGATTGCGCTTCGGTTGCGCTTGAGTCGCAGGCGTGGGTCACGCTTGGGTCATTTCCGAGATGCGCGCGCGATGCGGCCGTCCGGTGGGGCGATCGCCTCCCCGAATGGAAATCAGGAAACCTTCGTTAACGCCATGACGACCGCTGCCGTCTTGTCGGTTTTCACCACCGCGCCATAAAGCTTACCGGCCGTTGAATCGTAGAGTCCCATACCGGTCAACGTCAGACCGTTATACGTGCAGCTCGACGCGTTGAAGGTCACACTCAGATCATAGGCATCGTTGGTTGAATGCGTCGCGATCGTGCCACTGAACGAACACCCGCTTGCGGCAAAACCGGAAACGGTACCGGTAGCGTACACGCTGACCGTGATGCTCTCCGTGCCACCGCCCGAAATCCCCACTGTTCCGGTGTAAATACCCGCCACCGATGTCAACGACGGCGTCGCCGACGACAACGTCGTGTTATAGGTCGACGTGAATGTCATCGCGCTGCTATTGCTCGTGTGCGTGATCGTTCCCGCCATCGACGCCGCTGTCACATAGCTTGCAGACAACGTGCTGGCAAACGCACCGGTACTCAGGCCGGTGGAAGCGACCTGATAGTCGTAAGCGTTCGAAGAAGAAAAACTGCCCTTGCTGCCGCTGCCGGTCCCGATGACGACACCTCCCACCGGATTGGTCGTCGTCGTCGTGGTCGCAGCGGCCGAGCTGGTGGCGGCGACGGTACTGGTCGTCGGCACGCCGGAATAGAAGTAATAATAGGTGCCATTGGTCAGCACCATCGACGCGAGCGTCCGGGAATCGCCGGTCGTGCCGCTATAAATTCCTACGGCGCTGTCAGGCGTCGAAACGGTCGTACCGCCACCGCCGCCGCATGCGACCAAGAGCGGCGTAATCAGCAAGGGAAAAGCCAATCCGTTCTTCATATTCCATGCTCTTCGGAATCATTCGCGACAACCGGGTAAGCGGAATAATGCCTGATTTCTCAGAAAACAGGATGCATTTGTACCGTGCATTCAGGAAACGCGAGAAAACACGATATATTGAAACGTTTGTTTGTCGCTCCAATGTGACAGTGTCGGAGCGACAAGACGACAAGGTCGTCAGCGCCGTTCCATCGGCTATTAGCCGGAGTTGAATGACTATGCCGCTCCCCTACCGACATGTCCACGGAACCATCTCGCCTTCGCGTAAGCCTCGAGCGCATAATGGCTTATTGAAGCGCGTGGTTGAGCGGCGGATTATCGGAAAGCGTGGCGGGATGCCGCCGTTCGTCCTTGGTCACCGGACCGTATCCCTGCACGCGCTCACGGCTGCCCGGCTCGTTTCGAACGGGTAGGTGACCGACATCGTGTATCCCTTCGAGGACGCTGAATACACGTGTATCCTGATTGTCCATGGACGCGGGCACCACGGAGCTGAAGCTCAGTGCTTCGATGCGCGATGCGTGCGTCAATCGCAGTGCCATCGACGGCATACTTCACGTATAGCGACAGCGTAGGGATTTCGCCTCGTGACCATTCCCCATGTTCAAAACGTCAGGATACGCGATGCCAATGCGGCCGATCTGCCCGGTCTGCGTGCGCTGTTTCTACGCGCTCGTCGCGAAACCTTCGTATGGCTGCCAAGTCGGGATTTTGAACTGACCGACTTCGACAAACAGACCCGCGGTGAACTGCTGTTGCTCGCCGTGGACGGCACAGGCAGGCTGCTCGGGTTTGTCTCGGTTCAGGAGCCAACCGACTTCATCCATCATCTGTTCGTTTCGGCAGACCACAAGCGACTTGGAATCGGCACCGCTCTGTTGGAAGCACTACCGGGTTGGCCATTCCGGCGCTATCAGCTCAAATGCCTGCGCGGCAACCAGCGGGCTTTGGCCTTCTATCGCGCCAGTGGCTTCGCGGAAGTCGGCGCAGGCAGTAACGAGGACGGCGACTATCTATTGCTCGAACGGAGCGGCAAACCACGAGCATGAACCTCGCCTCGCGCGACTTCCTGCTGTAGAACGTGCTGAACATCCTTCGGCGAAGTGCCTCAGGTATCGCGGTAGTGTCTCGGCCTGAGTGCCAGAAATCAGTACCAACTAGCGGAAAGTGCCCTGTTTCAGGTGCTATTTCGATGAACCCATCGAAATAGCACCATTCTCACAGTCGCGCTACCCACCACAAATGAAAAAAGCCAATATAACCGTTTGATTATATTGGCTTCAATACTGGTCGGGGCGAGAGGATTTGAACCTCCGACCACCTGCACCCCATGCAGGTACGCTACCAGGCTGCGCTACGCCCCGAAAGAACGCAAGTATATCAGAACCGGCCTCCGTTGAACAACCCTGTCACGCGGTTCAATGCGCCAATCCATCTTCCAGGTTATGCAGCTTGGGGTCGTGCTCCGCGATCGGTTCTTCGATGAACGGCGATGCATCGTGTCGGACCAAGGCCGCTTCCAGCCCTTTTACTACATCGACGATCTCTTCGCGCAGTTGATCCAGATCGACCGAAAGCGATACCAGCGCGTCAGTATGATCGAGCCCTTCGCTTTCCGCTTCGGCGTGGGCGTGAGCAGCACCCTGACCGGACAGTTTGTTGCGGGCGCCATTGATGGTGAAGCCTTGCTCATAGAGCAAATCACGAATGCGTCGAATCAACAATACTTCGTGGTGCTGATAATAGCGACGGTTTCCCCGCCGTTTCACCGGCTTGAGCTGCGTAAACTCCTGCTCCCAATAACGCAGCACATGGGGCTTCACACCACACAGCTCGCTCACTTCACCAATGGTGAAGTAGCGCTTGGCCGGGATCGGGGGTAACGGTAATGCGGCGGGTGCGGCTTTTTCCATCTTCACTCTTTCGCAGTGTCAGGGTTCACGCCGCTAGCGCCTCAACGAAAAAACGAAGTCTTCGTCGCGCCGCCCTCGACCAGCCCCTTTAATTTTTGACTCGCGTGAAACGTCACCACGCGTCGCGCTGCGATCGGAATCGCTTCGCCCGTCTTCGGGTTGCGCCCTGGACGTTGCGGCTTGTCGCGCAATTGAAAATTACCGAAGCCAGAGAGCTTCACGCACTCTCCACTTTCGAGCGCGCTGCGCAACACATCGAAGAACGCTTCCACCATGTCCTTCGCTTCACGCTTGTTCAGTCCGACATGGTCGAACAACAATTCTGCCAATTCAGCCTTCGTCAACGTCGGCGTATCGGTCGACGTTTGACCGCCGTTATTCGCCGGTTCGCCGCGCGCAAGCGTACTGCGCTGAGCCGAAACCAGCGCCTGGAATTCACTCGAGTCCATTTCGTTCATATTAAAAAACTGGCGCCTATTGGGGTACGGGAAGAAGGTTCTACCATCAACCACGCAGCCGGGCGCCGTACGCTCGAGCCAGACGATCAACGAGGGTTTGAACAGCTAATTCGACCGCGTTCTCCTGAAGCGTGCCACCAGTATCTTGCAAGCTTATTCTGAAAGCAAGGCTTTTCTCGGTCGGTTCCAGGCCACCGTTGCGGACCCCATCCGGACGAAATTCATCAAATAAAGCAATACGTTGCACGATCTGACACGCCGGGTCGCGACGTGCTGCTTCGAGCGTATCCAGCAGCGCCTGCGCCTCGACGTCACGCGACACCACCACCGCAATATCGCGACGAACCGGTGGGAATTTAGAGACCGCGGACGGTTCCGGCAACGCTCTGGCCGACAATGCTTCGGCATCGATTTCGAACATGACCGGGGCACGCGGCAGTTCATACTTCTGCTGCCAACGCGGGTGCAATTCACCCAACCAGCCCACCGCTTTGCCATCCAATTCGATCCGTGCGGTACGCCCCGGGTGGAATGCCGGATGCTCGGCACGCACAAAGCGCGGCAAACGCGGGGCAAACAATGCCTCCAGATCGCCCTTTACATCGAAGTAGTCGACCTGACGCGCGGCTTCCGCCCACTGCTCCTCGGCGACCGCACCATAAGCCAAACCGCCCACGCGCACCGGCTGTGCAATGCCGGCGACCGCCATTTCACCTTCCGTCACCGATCCATCACGCAGGAACACCCGACCCACCTCGAACAGACGGACCCGATCGGCGCGACGATTCAGGTTGTGACGCAGCACGTCGACCAGGTTGCCGATCAGACTCGTGCGCATCACCGACAACTGACTCGCAATCGGATTCAACAGCTTGATCGGTTGGTCGTTGGCAGAGAAATCGCTTTCCCAGCTCGCATCGACAAACCCGAAACTGACCGTCTCCGCATAATCGCGCGCGGCCGTCCGATGCCGAATACTGTGGATGGACCGATGCGTTTCATCGGTGCCCCGCATACGGTTCGCCGCGACCGGCGGACGCGCCGGTATTTTCTCGAAGCCGTGAATCCGTGCCACTTCCTCGATCAGATCTTCTTCGATTTCGATGTCGAAGCGATACGACGGCGGCGTGACGATGAAATCGTCGCCCTGCTGTTCGAATGGCAGTCCCAGCCGGCTGAAGACGCTAGCGACTTCGTCGGCTGCAATCTGAATGCCGATGATGCGCTCCGCACGGGAGACGCGCATGCGCACCGGCTCACGCTTGGGCAGATTCAGGATCTGGTCGTCGACCGGTCCGGCGTCACCGCCACAAATGTCGACGATCAGACGGCTGACCCGCTCCAGGTAGTCGACGGTGGTCGCGAAATCGACACCTCGCTCGTATCGATGACCCGCATCGGTTGAGAAATTGAAGCGGCGTGCACGCCCGCGAATCGCATCGGCCCACCAAAAAGCGGATTCGACGTAGACGTTGGTCGTGTCCAGCGAGACCGCTGTGCTGTCACCCCCCATGATGCCAGCCAGGCTTTCGATGCCGTGTGCATCCGCAATCACGCCGACCTGTTCGTCCAGCGAGACGGTGTTGCCGTTCAACAGCTTCAACGTTTCGCCGGCGTTGCCCCAGCGCACTTCGATGCCGCCGGAGATCTTGTCCAGATCGAAGACATGCGTCGGCTGGCCGAACGCGAGCATCACGTAGTTCGAGATGTCGACCAGCGCGCTGACGCTACGTTGCCCCGAACGCTCGAGGCACCGCACCATCCAGTCCGGCGTCTTCGCGCGTGCGTTGACACCGCGAATCACACGACCGGAGAAGCGCCCGCACAGATCCGGCGCGCTGACCTTCACCGGCAATACTTCGTCCAGCGTCGGCACGAGTTTGTCGAACGCAGGCAGGTGCAACGGCGCGCCGGTAATGGCCGCGACTTCGCGCGCGATCCCATATACGGACAAACAGTCTGCTTTGTTCGGCGTGAGCTTCACTTCGAAGCGCATGTCGTCGAGATCGAGATAGTCGCGGATCGATGCGCCTACGGGCGCATCGTCCGGCAATACCAGCAAGCCGCCATGATCTTCGGAGAGCTTCAATTCGCGCGCCGAGCACAACATGCCGGCGCTTTCGACACCACGCAATTTGCCCAGCTTGATCTTGAACGGCGCGCCGCCGGCTTCGGCAGGTTGCAGTTCCGCGCCCACCAGGGCGGTCGGCACCTTGATGCCGGCGGCCACATTCGGCGCACCGCAGACGATCTGCAACGTTTCGCCATGACCGACATCGACACGGCAGACGTTCAGGCGATCTGCATCAGGGTGCTTCGCGACCTCGAGCACATGACCGATGACGACTTTCTCGAACGGCGGTGCCGCCGGCTCGAGCCCCTCGACTTCGATGCCGGCCATCGTCAACGCATGCGCGAGCGCGTCGCTCGTCAGCGGCGGGTTCACAAAGCTTCTCAGCCAGGATTCGGAGAATAGCATCTTGAATTCTTTTAAATGCAGGCCGCCCGAAGGCGGCTGGGATCGATGGCGAACCGTCCGACCGTCAGGAGAATTGCTTCAGGAAACGCAGGTCGTTCTCGAAGAAAGGCCGCAGATCCTGCACGCCATAGCGCAGCATCGTCAGACGTTCGAGTCCGCTACCGAAAGCGAATCCGACATAACGCTCCGGATCGAGACCCATATTGCGCACTACGGTCGGGTGCACTTGTCCCGCGCCCGAGATCTCCAACCATCGGCCGGCGTTCGCGCCACGCTCGAACATCATGTCGATTTCAGCGGACGGTTCAGTGAACGGGAAGTACGACGGACGGAAACGCACGACGATGTCGTCGCGCTCGAAGAACTGATGCAGGAAGTCGGTATAGACGCCCTTCAGATCCGCAAAGCTGATGTTCTCTTCGATCCACAGGCCTTCGACCTGGTTGAACATCGGCGAGTGCGTCGCGTCGCTGTCCACGCGATACGTCCGTCCCGGCACGATCACTTTGATCGGCGGTTGATGCGTGCGTGCATAACGCACTTGCATCGGACTCGTATGCGTGCGCAGCAACAGCGGACGCCCTTCGCTGTCGTTCATATCGACATAGAAGGTGTCTTGCATCGAACGCGCCGGATGATTTTCCGGGCTGTTCAATGCAGAAAAATTAAACCAGTCGTTTTCGATTTCAGGGCCGTCGGCCACATCGAAACCGATCGAGGCAAAAATCCGCTCCACGCGTTCACGTGTCTGCATGACGGGGTGCAGCGTGCCGGTAGACGCACGGCGGCCTGGCAGCGTAACGTCGATCGCCTCGGCGGCCAGACGCTGATTGAGCAGCACATCGGCGAGCGCTTGACGACGCGCGTTCAAACCCGCTTCGATCGCCTGCTTCGCGGCATTGATGCGCGCGCCTTCGGTCTTACGCGTTTCAGGATCGAGCTTGCCCATGCCCTTGAGCAATTCGGTCATCTGCCCCGCTTTACCGAGATATTTGGCCTTCTCGTTTTCGAGCGCAACGGTATCGGTACAAGCCGCGAAGCCGTCGAGCGCGACCGTGACAATCTGGTCCAGGTCCATGGATATCTTTTTCTCTTGTCCGTCAGGCGGATGAGCCAACGAAAAAACGAAAAAGGGGCTCAGTCGAGCCCCTCACTGCTGCCGTGACCGCAAGGGCGGCCACGGTCTTGCGCCAGCACAATCACCGATCGTACCGACGACACGCACATTACGCTGCGTGAACTTCCTTCACACGCGCAACGATGGCTGCAAACGCCGGCTTGTCGAAAATCGCCATGTCGGACAGAACCTTACGGTCCAGCTCGATGTGCGCCTTCTTCAAACCATTCATGAACACGCTGTACGTCACGCCATGTTCACGCGATGCCGCATTGATACGTGCAATCCAAAGCGCACGGAACACGCGCTTTTTGTTGCGACGATCGCGGTACGCATACTGCCCAGCGCGCATAACCGCTTGCTTGGCAATACGATAGACGTTATTACGACGGCCGCGGTAACCCTTGGCCTTGACAATGATCTTCTTGTGACGGGCCCGCGCTGTGACCCCACGTTTAACTCGAGGCATTGAATGCTCCTAAAGTAGAGGGGTTAGGCGAACGGCAACATCGCGCGCACGGAATTCATGTCCGATGCGTGGATACCCGTGGTACCGCGAAGTTGACGCTTGTTCTTCGTCGTCTTCTTGGTCAGGATGTGGCGCTTGAAGGCTTGACCGCGTTTCACGGTACCGCCCGGACGCACGACAAAGCGCTTTGCGGCGCTTTTCTTCGTCTTCATCTTCGGCATAACAAACTACTCCGACTTTTTGGCATGACCCCAGGTGTCCGACTCTCGTCGTCCTTGCAAAACCTCAGGCCACTTATTTTCGCAACACGTCCGCCGGCTTACACCGTCGCACGCGCCACATTCCGCGTTCCGCCTGAGCGAAACAGCAGAACCCTGCACCGCCGCCACGCGCCGAAGGTGTCGACTTGCGCCGCCGCCTTCCGTTTACCTGCGCCTGCACAGCAGCTTACTGCTTTCCGGCTTACTTCTTTTTCTTCGGTCCCAGCACCATCACCATCTGGCGACCTTCCATCTTGGGCATCTGCTCGACCTGACCGAATTCGTCCAGATCCGTACGAAGACGCTCCAGCATCCGCATTCCGATTTCTTGGTGAGCCATTTCACGGCCGCGGAAACGCAGCGTGATCTTGGCCTTGTCACCTTCATCGAGGAAGCGCTTCAGATTGCGCAACTTGACGCCATAGTCGCCGTCGTCCGTGCCAGGTCGGAATTTGACCTCTTTGATCTGCACGATCTTCTGCTTCTGCTTGGCTTCGTGCGCCTTCTTCGACTCCTGGAACTTGAACTTGCCGTAGTCCATCAGGCGACACACCGGCGGTGCCGCATTCGGTGCAATTTCAACCAGATCGACGTCGGCAGCTTCCGACAGGCGCAAAGCTTCATGCAGCTTCACGATACCTAGTGCCTCACCATCAACGCCGGTCAGACGCACCTCGGGTGCACTAATTTCACCGTTGAGGCGATGCGACGATTTATCAGTAGCGATGTTAGGTTTCCCCTTAAATCATGGATTGTCCGACACGGTACGGGCGGCTATTGGTAGGTCCGAATCTCTTCGTGGAGACGGTCCAGCAATGCGTCGAGCGGCATTGAACCGAGGTCGACATTGCCGCGAGCACGAACCGCGACGGTCTGTGAGTCGCGTTCCTTCTCCCCGACAACGAGGATGTAAGGAATCTTCTGCAACGTGTGTTCACGTATTTTATAACTTATTTTCTCATTGCGCAAATCGACCGATGCCCTAAGCCCTTGTTTTTGCAACGTTTGGGCAACAGTCTGCGCATAATCTGCATGCGCAGCCGCAATATTGAGCACAACCACCTGCACCGGCGCAAGCCATGCGGGCATATTTCCGGCGTGATTTTCGATCAACATGCCCAGGAAACGTTCGAGCGAACCCAGGATCGCGCGGTGCAGCATGACCGGACGACGGCGCGTATTATCCTCCGCCACGTACTCGGCGTCCAACCGCTCCGGCAAGACGAAGTCGAGCTGCAGCGTACCACATTGCCACGAACGACCAATCGCGTCCTTGATGTGATACTCGATCTTCGGACCGTAGAAAGCCCCCTCACCGGGCAACTCCTCCCACGCCAGATCGCAGGCCGTCAGCGCGTCGCGCAGACCCTGCTCGGCACGGTCCCATTGCGCATCGTCGCCGGCACGCTTTTCCGGGCGCAGCGACAGCTTGATCGCGATTTCCTTGAAACCGAAGTCCTTATAGACGCTCATCGCCAGCGTGTTGAAAGCGATGGCTTCTGCATTGATCTGATCTTCGGTACAGAAGATATGCGCATCGTCCTGCACGAAACCGCGAACGCGCATCAAGCCATGCAATGCGCCCGAGGGCTCGTTACGATGGCAAGAGCCGAATTCCGCATAACGCAGCGGCAAATCGCGGTACGAACGCAGGCCCTGATTGAACACCTGGATATGTCCCGGGCAGTTCATCGGCTTGATCGCGTATTCGCGCTTCTCCGATTCGGTCACGAACATGTTTTCGCGGTAGTTCTCCCAATGCCCGGAGCGCTCCCACAGCGATTTATCCATCACCATCGGCGTTTTGATTTCGCTATAGCCGGCCTTGTCCAGACGCGCACGCATATACTGCTCGACCGCCTGCCACAATGCCCAGCCCTTCGGGTGCCAGAACACCATGCCCGGCGCCTCTTCCTGCAGGTGGAACAGGTCAAGCAGCTTGCCCAGCTTGCGATGATCGCGCTTCTCGGCCTCTTCGAGCATCGTCAGGTACGCTTCCTGGTCTTCCTTGCGCGTCCAGGCCGTGCCATAAATACGCTGCAGTTGCTCGTTGTTCGCGTCGCCGCGCCAATAGGCACCGGCCACTTTCATCAATTTGAAGACTTTCAGCTTACCCGTGCTGGGCACGTGCGGGCCGCGACACAGGTCGGTGAAGCCACCGTGCGAGTACAGCTTGATCTCTTCGTTGCCCGGAATCGCGGCGATCAGTTCGGCCTTGTACTTTTCACCGATACCGGCGAAGTACGCGACCGCTTCGTCACGCGACACGACGCGACGCGACACCGGCTCGTCTTTCTTTGCAATCTCTTGCATCCGCTTTTCGATCTTCTCCAGATCGTCAGGCGTGAACGGCCGCGCATACGCGAAGTCGTAATAGAAACCGTTGTCGATGACCGGTCCGATGGTGACCTGCGCTTCAGGAAACAGATCTTTGACGGCGTAAGCGAGCAAATGCGCCGCCGAGTGGCGAACGATGTCGAGACCTTCTGGGTCTTTGTCGGTGATGATCGCCAGCGACGCATCGTGTTCGATCAGTGTGGACGTGTCTACTTCGCGACCGTCGATCTTGCCGCCAAGCGCCGCTTTGGCCAGACCCGGGCCGATCGACGCTGCCACTTCCGCCACCGTCACCGGGTGGTCGAACTGTCGCACTGAACCGTCAGGCAAGCGTACCGATATCATGCTGCTCTCCAACCGCCTCTGTCGGCGTTCGTCAGGTGAAGACAAAAGAACCAAGAAATGCGCGAAAAATGGGCGAAAAAAAAGCGACCCCTTTCGGGGCCGCTTTTTAGTTTCGCCACATTGGCAAACGAAAACCACAACCGGTCCCGACTAGCTGGTCTTAGTGGTACCGGTCAAAGTTCGCAGGAACATGATGTTTCCTTGTTTGCGCGTGACGACAAATACTGCGGGCATACACCCATACTGCGAATTCGTTGGTAGGCTCGATTGGATTCGAACCAACGACCCCCACCATGTCAAGGTGGTGCTCTAACCAACTGAGCTACGAGCCTAAAGAAGCAATGATTATATACTCATAATCAGAAAGTGCAAGGTTTTTTTACTGCTCACCGTTTGCCGCTTTCCGCGTCCCGGGGTTGCCCCCTGCTTCATAATCGACGCGAGGCCCGAATAATACCTGAAATTTCATTTAATACAACTACTGCGCGCTGAGAATGTGCAGAATTTTTTACTTCGATCGTGAAATGCATATAGGCGATGTTCCGTTTCGACACGGTCTGCACCCCGACCACGTTGATTTTCTCGCGCGCGAACACGTCGGAGATATCACGCAGCAGCCCTTGTCTGTCGGATGCCTCGATCATCAAATCGACCGGATAGACGGTGTCGCCCCGATTCTCCAGCACATCGCTCGACCATTCCGTGTCCAGCACCCGTTCCGGCGCATCGGCCTGCATGCGGGTGAACATCGGGCAGTCCTGGCGATGAATTGATACCCCTTTGCCTTGCGTCACGAAGCCGGCGATTTTATCCGGCGGCGCCGGACGGCAGCATTTCGCCAACTGCGTCAGCAACGCCCCCACCCCCACGACGAGCACGCCACTGGATGCGCCGCTCGCGACGCTGCGCCCGCTACTGGATTTCGCTACGATCTCAGGGATGTCATCGACCGGCGCCGGCGGATCCGACAGCGCTTGCTCGACCTGCCGCAGGCTGAACTCTTCTTTGCCGACTACCTGAAATAGCGCATCCGGCGTTTTGAAGCCGAGCTTACTGGCCAAATCATCAAGATTGACCGACGTCTTGCCCTCGCGCTGCAGCGTTTTTTCGACCATCGCGCGGCCGGTCGACACACTCTCCTGCAAATCGAGCGCATTGAACCAAGTGCGGACCTTCTGCCGGCCGCGTGGGCTTTGCAGATAACCCAGATTGGCATTGAGCCAATCGCGCGACGGGCCACCTTGCTTGACCGCAATGATCTCGACCGTTTGCCCGTTTTGCAACGGTGTGTTCAACGGGACCATCGCGCCATCGATGCGCGCACCGCGGCAACGATGCCCGAGGTCCGTGTGCAGATGATAGGCAAAGTCCACGGCGGTCGAGCCCTGCGGCAACGCGATCACGCGTGCCTGCGGTGTCAGCACATAGATATGATCGTCAACCGGGGTCTGCTTGATCTGGTCCCACGCGGCGTGTGTCGAGGCGGGTGCCTCGCCCGATGTCGGGCGTTCGCCATCGCCGTCGCTTGCGACATCGTCTTTCCAGGCCAGCAGTTGCCGCAGCCAGGCGATTTTTTCGTCATAGCTGTCGTCGGCTGCAAATTGCCCCGCATAGCCGCGATTACCGGCCTCTTTGTAACGCCAGTGCGCGGCCACACCGTATTCGGCGAACTCGTGCATTTCGCGTGTGCGAATCTGCACCTCGAACGCACGGCCGTCATCGCCGATGACGACCGTATGCAACGACTTATAGCCGTTCGGCTTAGGCCGCGAAATATAGTCGTCGAACTCTCTGGGAATCGGTTGCCAGATGTTGTGTACGATGCCGAGCACCGTGTAGCAGTCTTTGACGTCGCCGACGATCACCCGGAACGCCCGCACATCGTACAGCTCGGAAAAATCCAAGTCCTTGCCGCGCATCTTCTTCCAGATGCTATAGATATGCTTCGGTCGGCCGCTGACTTCGGCGGGTATCTGCGCATCGGCCAGCTCGCCTTGCAAGCGCTTGATCGCCGCGGTCACATACGCTTCGCGTTCGATACGCTTTTCATCGAGCAGTCGCGCGATGCGTTTATAGGTGTCCGGATCCTCGAAACGGAACGCCAGATCCTCGAGTTCCCATTTCAGTTGCCAGATGCCAAGACGGTTTGCGAGCGGCGCATAGATTTCGAGCGTCTCGCGGGCGACCTCGGCAGCGGGTGCCGTCTTGGTGGACGCGTGATACCGCAGGGTCTGCAAACGCGAGGCAAAGCGAATCAGCACGACCCGAATGTCCTGCGCGAACGCGAGCAACAATTTCCGCAGCGATTCGACGTGCGCGCGACGCACGGCACCCCCATCGCGATCCCCTTCGGCACGA
>CAWUJR010000052.1:0-13682 GCA_963922375.1 uncultured Robbsia sp. | reverse complement strand
GGCTCTCGTGCTGGACGTCGGCGACCCGGCACAAATTGAGCAGGCGCTGGCATCGCGGCCCGCTTTCGACGGCGTCGTCAACTGTGCCGGCACCGCAGAACTGGCGCTCGCCGTCGACTTCACCGCGGAAGATTTCGATCTCTTGATGGCGGTGAATGCGCGCGGGGCCGGACTGGTCGCGCGGTTCACCGGCCGCGCAATGATAGCGGCAGGCCGACGCGGGAGTATCGTCAACGTCTCGAGCCAGGCATCGCTGGTGGGTATCGAGTCGCATCTCGCTTATTGCGCGTCGAAGGCCGCGATGGACGCGATGACGCGGGTGCTTTGCCTGGAGTGGGGACCGTATGGCATCCGCATCAACAGCGTGAATCCGACTGTCACGCTGACACCGATGGCCGTCAAGGCGTGGAGCGAACCGACGAAACGCGACCCGGCATTGAAGGCGATTCCGTTAGGTCGCTTCGCCCAGCCCAACGAGGTTGCAGACCCGATTCTCTTTCTGCTGAGCGGCGCCGCGTCGATGATCAGCGGTGTGTGTTTGCCGATCGATGGTGGGTTTACTGCGCGATAGCGCCGCGCGATGCGGGTACGGCGGGGCAGGGATGCAGGACGCAAGCCGGCGCGCGGGTAAACCCAGAAGTTTGCTGGGGCGATGGCTTGTACAATCCCTCCTCATCGACCACGGCCATAGCGAAGTGAGATGAGGAGGTGCTTTGCGCGACGAAATCCATACTGACGCGAGCCGCTTATATCAGTCGGGCTTCGCGAACGAATTTGCCAGTGAGGCGCTGCCGGGTGCATTGCCGATCGGGCGCAATTCACCGCAGCGACCGGCCTACGGGCTTTATGCCGAGCAGTTATCGGGAACCGCCTTCACCGCGCCGCGCGCGCAAAACCGACGCAGCTGGCTGTACCGGATTCGACCGGCCGTCGTACATCGGCCGTTCGTCCCGCTGCCGCAGCACGCAACGCGGCCGCTCGTCGCGCATTTCACCGCGCACGTATCGGGTCACGCGTCTGCTGACGCAACTAAGGTAGCGAATGTGCCTGCGACGCCCCCGAACCCGCTGCGTTGGAACCCGTTACCGCTTCCCACGCGGCCGACGGACTTCATCGACGGCTGGGTGACGATGGCCGGCACGGGTGCCGCAGATGCCATGCAAGGCTGCGCGATTCATCTTTACGCGGCGAACATTTCGATGCATCGACGCTACTTCTACAGCGCCGATGGCGAACTGCTGATCGTGCCGCAACTTGGCGGCCTGGCGATTCGCACCGAGTTCGGTATCATGGACGTGGCGCCGCAGGAGATGGCCGTGGTGCCGCGCGGCGTGCGCTTCAGCGTCGATCTGCCCGATGGTCCGGTTCGCGGTTACGTGTGCGAAAATTTTGGCGCGTTATTACGCTTGCCGGATCTAGGACCGATCGGCTCCAACGGGCTTGCCAATCCCCGCGACTTTCTGACGCCGAAGGCGGCGTATCAGGATCTTCAAGGCGACTTCGAACTGGTGGCCAAACTCAATGGCGCGTTGTGGTCCGCCGCCATCGATCATTCGCCATTGGATGTGGTGGCCTGGCACGGCAATTACGTGCCCTATAAATATGACCTTCGGCGCTTCAATACGATCGGCTCGGCCAGCTATGATCACCCGGATCCGTCGATCTCTCTGGTGCTGCAGTCACCCAGCGACACACCGGGCGTGGACACACTCGACTTCGTCGTCTTCCCCCCGCGCTGGCTCACGGCTGAAGACACGTTTCGGCCACCCTGGTTTCATCGCAATGTGGCAAGTGAATTCATGGGCCTGATCCATGGCGTGTATGACGCAAAGGCGGAAGGCTTTATACCGGGCGGCGCGAGCTTGCACAATTGCATGACGGGTCACGGCCCCGATGCGGAGACGTTTGAGAAGGCTTCGGCCGCCGACACGTCGGTACCCACGAAGGTGCGTGACACGATGGCTTTCATGTTCGAAACGCGCACGCTTCTGAGGCCGACCCGTTTTGCTCTTGAATGCGCTGAACTGCAACGGGACTATGCCACCTGCTGGGAAGGCCTCGCGCCCCGATTCGATCCGGAGCGACCATGAAACGGGCATCGAGCGACGCGTTGGCCGCGACACAAGCCCCCCATAGAAAAAGCTGGATCGCCTCGGCCAACGATCCCCTGAGCGATTTCTCGATACAGAATCTGCCGTTCGGCATTTTCAGCGACCCTGCCGATGATCGCCGACGGGGTGGTGTCGCGATCGGCGACTGGATCGTCGACTTGTGCGCGTTGAACGACGCGGGGCGATTGCCTGGTGGATCGGTGTTTGCGCAGCCGACGTTGAATGACTTCATTGCATCGGGCAGAGACGCGTGGCGACAGGTTCGCATCGTGTTGAGCGCGTTGCTCTGCGCGGACAACGCCGTATTGCGGGACGATGCCGCGCTCAGCGCGCGTGTGCTGGTGCCGCGTACGGCAGCTAGGCTCCATCTACCTGTGGATATCCCCGGCTATACAGATTTCTATTCGTCGAAAGAACATGCGACCCATGTCGGATCGATGTTCCGCGATCCGGCGAATGCGTTGTTGCCGAATTGGTCCGAGATGCCGATCGCTTATAACGGCCGCGCATCGTCGGTGGTCGTCAGCGGCACGCCGGTGCGTCGACCGAACGGACAGTTCAAGCTCCCGGGGAACGACCGACCGGTATTCGGCGCATGTCGGAAGTTGGACATCGAACTCGAGACCGGCTTCATCATCGGAAAAGGCAATCCGCTCGGCCAGCCGATTCGGTGCGAACAGGCCGATACGCATATCTTCGGCATGGTCTTGCTTAACGACTGGAGCGCGCGCGACATTCAACAATGGGAGTATGTGCCGCTCGGACCATTCAACGCGAAGGGATTCGCCACGACGATTTCCCCGTGGATCGTGACGATGGATGCGCTCGAACCGTTCCGTTGCGCGCCGCCGCCGCAGTCGCCGCAACCGCTCGCCTATCTGCGACATGCCAACCTGCGGGGGGTTGATCTGCACTTGGAAGTGGCGCTGCAGATCGACGCGGCCGCCGCGTCGGCCGATGGCGAAGGCTGCCTGCCATCGGAGCACACGCTCGCGCGAACCGGCTTCAGACAGATGTACTGGACGATGGCGCAGCAACTCGCCCATCACACCGTGTCGGGTTGTAATACCCGGATTGGGGATCTGATGGGATCGGGGACCGTCAGTGGTACGGGGGCCGATGCATGCGGCTCGTTGCTGGAGATGACCCGCAATGGGGGGACACCGATTCGCTTGTCGGTGGAGCAGCAGCGGACATTCCTCGAGGACGGGGACACGGTGGTGCTGCGCGGGTGGGGGCAGGGTGACGGCTATCGTGTAGGATTCGGCGATTGCGAAGGGACGATCTTGCCGGCTTTCGCTGCCACGGACGAATCGGCACCCGCGGACGCTCGTCCCCTGTAGCGGACGGTAACGCGAAACTACTTGGGTTTTTTCCTTACGATTTGCTAACATGCAGGCAAATGATCGGCAAGAAGGGCGTTCCTGACGTACTATCGCACCGCATCAATTTGCAACATTCCAGATGGAGAAATCGTGACGGACACCCACAAGCATTCGGCCGCCTGCGCCTCTCCCCAGACCGATGACGAGGTTCAGGCAAACAGCATCGACCTGTTGCTGGACGGCGTCGGACGGTTCCAAAGTGAAACGTTCGCCGCCCACCGCGAACAATTTGAGGCGCTCTCGCAGGGTCAAGCGCCCCATACCTTATTCATCACCTGTGCAGACAGTCGGGTTGCGCCCGAACTGATTACCGGCGCCGGCATGGGCGAGATCTTCGTCTGCCGCAACATCGGTAATATCGTCCCCGCCTATGGGGAGATGCTGGGTGGCGTCTCCGCCGTCATCGAATACGCGGTGCTGGCGCTCCACGTCAAGAATATCGTCATCTGCGGCCATACCAATTGCGGCGCGATGAAAGCCTTGAGCGCGGGTCCGCAATTGCTCGAGGAAACGATGCCGACAGTGCGGGCGTGGTTGCGCAATGCGGAATCCGCGCGCACGGTACTGCAAGCCACGCAAGGGCAAGACGGCGTCGACAATCCCGACGCGTTGGCATTTCAAAACGTGCTTACGCAACTGACACATCTGCGAACGCATCCGTCCGTCGCTGCGCGACTGGCCGATGGCTCGTTGGCCATCCACGGTTGGGTCTTCAATATCGCGAGCGGCCGAGTATCGGTACTCGATCAGCAGGGGGTGTGGGTGACCGATTTACGAACTTGACCGCTTGTTATGTCCCATGGCCATGCGTTATCTCCGATAGTACCTTGCCAAGCGGAATGTCATGCAGAAGTGACGGTTCTGTAACTTATCTGAAGAGATAGGGCCGCCCAGATCATCAAATTGCCGTACGGTAATTTGGTGCGGGCAGGTGCCGACGGCGGCTGCGGTCTCGTGACCGGGCAGGATTGGAACAATTCTTGCTAAAAATTCCCGTTCATTCTTTTGACAAGAGCGCCGCGGCGGACCCTCGCCGAGACGCTTATCTAAATGAGGGCGGTCCGACGCATATGTGGTCATCTACGCGGGAATTTCGGGGAATGACGGTACGGCTTACAGCGCGGTTCACCGCACGGCAGGATGCGCTGCTTCGTTACAGGCCGCTCGCCAAACTTACCGTGTGTTCCGCGCACATTGCGGCGTCCGTCGCCATCGTGTCGGTGCTGTCCGCGTGCGGCGGGGGCAATCATTCGAGCGGGACCGCCTCTACTGCGCCGGGTGGTATCACCTTACAAGTCGTCTCCTTTGGCGACAGCTTGTCGGATGTCGGCACCTATGCGTCCGCTACCGCGACGGACGGTTTCATGCGCAGTCGGTACACGACCAATCCCGGAGAGGTCTGGACCCAGAAAGTGGCCGAATACTACGGCGGTACCCTCACGCCGGCGGCGTTGGGCGGCTATGGGACGCCGTTGGTCGCGGCATCGGGCTTGGGCTATGCGCAGGGCGGCTCACGGGTAGATGATCCGGACGGCGAAGGCCATGCATCATCGTCGGAAGCCGACGATGCGGCCGCCACGACGGTACCGGTCACCACGCAAGTGGACACGTATTTATCGGCTCATACGTCTTTCAATTCACAGCAGCTTGTGTTGATTAATGGCGGCGCCAACGACATCTTCATTCAGGCGACTTCGCTGATCAGTGCGGTAGAAGCGGATGTTGCCAGCGGCATGACATTGCAGGCGGCTATCGCGCAGGAGACCGCGACGACGATCGTGCCGGCCGCACAGACGCTGGCGGCAACCGTGGGGACGATACTCAACTCGGGCGCCACGCATGTGGTCGTGTCGAATATTCCCGATATCGGTCAAACCCCGCTCGCCGAGGGACTGGGTACGGACGCGCAAGCGGCGCTGTCCGGCGTCACGCAAATCTTTAATACTGCGTTGCAGACCGCGCTTAGCCAAGCGGGCAATCTGAGCAAGGTGGTCTACATCGATGCTTATACGTGGCAGGACAATCTGACGACGAATTATCTGGCCGATGGCTATACGGTTTCCAATACAGGCACCGCCTGCAATTTGACCGCGATGGCGGCGGCGGCGACGGCGGCCGGCCTGTCCGATCCGACCGACTATGCCTCGTCCCTGTATTGCACGCCGACCTTCCTGAGCGCATCCGGTGCGGACCAAAGTTATATTTATGCGGATACAGTGCATCCGACGACGCACACGCATGCCTTGTTTGCGAACTATGTCGAGCAGCAGATTGCGGCGTCGGGACTTGGGAAATAAGTCGTGAAAATACGGTGTCGCTGCGTGTTCGCGTATGCGATGACATAGCAGGCAGATCATGGCCGTTCACTCAAGGTTCAGGCGAAAAGGCCGTTATAAGGCCTGAGGTTCGACGATGTGAGGTCGATTCCCGTGATGAAGCGCGACTGAACTACCGCCATGACAATAAAGCTGCAACTTCGGATCTTAATGCTCGTCGCGCTGTTAGCGATCGGCACCGGCGTGGTGGTGACCGCATTCGGTTTCAGTACCGTGGCCGATGCACAAGCCGCTTCGCATCGGCGTGAAAAGCAAGTGCGCGGTCTCACAGAGATCAAAGCGAGCGCGTTTTCGACGGTCGAACTGGATCCGACGTCGCGCGACACCGGGAAGATTTTATCCGCCGCCGAGCAGAATATCGACAAGTGGTCCGAGATCATCGCACCGCTGTTCGCTTCGCCGGAGCAACAAGCGCGGCTCAACGCGTTACGTGTTCAGTGGCACGCGTACGACCAGAAATCCCGGCATCTGATGGATATCGCCGCGCAGGACCCGAAAGGGGCCTATGATCAAGCGGCGACGCTTTACCATTCCGATTTCCAACCGATGAGTGCCGCGCTCGAGACGATCGTCACCGAGGCCGCAAAGCGGGGGGACGACGCATCGGCGAAAGCGGATCGCATCGGCACGTCCGCCGTCAGGGCGGTTATCGCGGTATTGATCGTTGCGCTCGCGTTGGTGGTCGGATGGATTTTTTTCGTGTCGCGCGTGATCCAGTCGGCCTTGGCCGGCATCCAAGGCGCGTTGCAGGAAGCCAGTGCGACCCTGGACCTGACGAAACGCGCGCCGGTCTGGGGCAACGATGAAGTGAGTCGGGCCGCCGCCGCGTTCAACCATTTGATCGAGCGCATTGCAGCGGTCATGTATGCGGTACGCGATTCGGTCGAATCGGTGAGCACCGCCTCGAATCAGATCGCCGCAGGCAATGTCGACCTATCGAGTCGCACGGAAGAGCAGGCGGCGTCGCTGCAGCAAACGGCCGCCAGCATGGACGAGTTGACCGGTACCGTGCGGCAGAACGCCGAGAACGTCAGACAAGCGAATGGGCTCGCGCGGGCATCGGCCGATATTGCGGTGCGCGGCGGCCAAGTGGTCGGTGAAGCAGTGGCGACGATGACGCAGATCCACGAGAGCTCCGGAAAGATTGCGGACATCACCGGCGTGATCGACGGCATCGCGTTTCAGACCAATATCCTTGCACTGAATGCAGCCGTCGAGGCCGCACGGGCAGGCGAACAGGGTCGCGGGTTTGCCGTGGTGGCGTCCGAAGTGCGCACGCTCGCACAGCGGTCGGCTGCTGCTGCGAAGGAAATCAAGGCACTGATCGACGATTCGGTGGGCAAGATTGCCGCCGGCACGAAGTTGGTCGACCAAGCGGGCAGCACGATGGACGAGGTCGTAAGCAGCATCAAGCGCGTGACGGACATCATGGGCGAGATTGCGGCGGCGACCGACGAACAAAGCAAAGGCATCGATCAGGTTGGGCAAGCGGTCTCGCAGATGGACGAGGTCACGCAACGCAACGCCGCATTGGTCGAGGAAGCTGCCGCCGCCGCGCAATCGTTGGATGATCAAGCAAAGGCGCTTCAGGCGGGCGTCAATCAGTTCACGCTGTAGTCACAAACGCGGCTATCGATTGCCTGCGATCGCCCACACTCGCTGGCGCTCGCTCGAGCGCGGCATTCTCGCTGATCCATCCTGCGGCAGACACGAATCGTGTTGCCGTACGCGCAACATTTCCTCGCTAAATCGGTGCTTGTGATGCCTTTATGGCATCCATAAGCTCAGTTTCCGAAGCGCCACGCATGATCGATCGGGCTCGGCAACCGGCTTAGCGCGACGTGGGTCACTTCACCTCCGCCTTTCTCCTGCGCTTCCTCCGGCGATTCCGAAGCGCGCGCAGGACGCTTGATTCAACCAAAAAATGGAAGTGTGATGAAGAAAAAAATGTTTTTAGCTGCGTTCGCATCGCTCTTTGCCGGCACGGCCGCGCATGCTCAAAGCAGCGTGACGCTCTATGGTCTCATCGACGAAGGTTTCAATTACACAACGAATGCTGGCGGCCATAGCGGCTATCAGATGCTCAGCGGCGATACGGCTGGAAGCCGTTGGGGCTTGAAAGGGAACGAGGATCTGGGCGGCGGCCTGTTGGCGGTGTTCAAGCTGGAAAACGGATTCAATCTGAATACCGGCACCTTGGGCGAGGAAGGGCAGGAGTTCGGTCGTCAGGCCTATGTGGGACTGTCGTCGACGGTCTACGGGACGGTCACGTTCGGGCGCCAATACAGTCCGACGGTGGATATGTGGAGCGGCTTCACCGCAGCCGGCCAGACGATCGGCGACTTCGCCGCGCATCCATTCGACAACGACAACGCCGACTATGACTATCGGCTCAACAATTCAATCAAGTATGTCTCGCCGACGTACGCTGGATTCACCGGCGAGGCGTTGTACGCATTCAGCAATCAAACCAACGGTTTCGCGAACAACCGTGCATATAGCGCAGCCGGCACGTATGTGATGGGTTCGTTCTCCGCCGCGTTGGCGTATCAGCGGATGGACGGCGGTAACAGCACGACCTCGGGCGCAACCGTCGGCGACGGCATCTTTACCGCACAGTCGCAACAGGATATCGATGCGGGCGTGAAGTGGACGTTCGCCGACAAGTCGAATATCGGCCTCGCGTATTCGCATGTGACCACCGATTCACCCACCGCGAATGCGTATATCGACGTGGGTGATCAGTCATGGTCTTCGTGGAAGTTCGACAATATCGAACTCAATGCGCAATACTATTTCCGGCCGGATTTCTGGTTGGCCGGCAATTACACGTTCACACACGCGGAGCTGAAGTCGACCACGGGATCGTATGCGCCGAACTGGCATCAAGTGGCATTCGTGCTGGACTACGATCTCAGCAAACGGACGTCGGTCTATTTGCAAGGGGCTTGGCAGCATGCGACCGGCCGGACCAGGACGGCGTTCGACGACGCGGATGTGGTGGGCTCGTCGGGAATATCGTCCGGACGAAATCAGATGGTCTATCGACTCGCGATGATGCATACGTTCTGACATCCTGCGGCACGGGCTCGCACCGTCCGGTCGCGTGGGGCCGTTGCCTCCCTGATGTTGGTCCCGCATGTCGATCCCACATGTCGATCCCCTCATGCGCCGGTAATCGGACCGCTGGCGCTCGGGGGGATCGATTTGTTGGCGCCGTTTCTCGTAATCACGATCCCCAGCCAATGCGCGGGCATCTCGATGTATCGGTAAGCCAGATACGCTACCGGCAACGTCAACACCATCGCACCGAATATGGCATACGGCGTCGCGCGGTCGCTGTCGAATCCATGCAGGACCGCCATCATAACAATGAGATGGGTCAGATAGAGGCTATAAGAAATCTTGCCGAGGACACTCAGTGGTGTCCAGCAAAGGCATCGCGCAATGCTTTTCGACGCAATTGCCACAGCGATGAATCCAATCGAGGCGGCCATCGTCAGCCAATCCAGCGCAAATTGCTGGATGGCATCCGGCAAGCGATCGGTGAGTTGTTTGCCTTGAAAAAAGAGGAAGAGCGACAGAAGCGAGACGACGGTTATCGCGGGGACGGAGCGCAACCAGGGGATCCATTTTTCCCGCTTGATCGCCAGCGCGGCACCGATACAGAAACTGGCAAGGAAGTGGAGCGTCAACGCATAGTTCCCGTCGAAACCGAGTTTGATCACGTCTTGTCCGTCATTGCGGACGAGGAAGTACGACGTGCACGACAGAATGGCGGCCAGTATGATCGCAAAAATAGCGGATCGGGGTTGCAGTAATAAGAAAAGGAACGGAAACACGATCGAGGCGCGCATTTCATAAATAAGCGACCACACGACCGGCGTCACCATTCCGCGAAACGAGCCGATCAACACGAAGTGATTCAGCCAGTCCGATATCGCGAGCGGACCTTTCCAGATCTCGTTGAACCAGTCGCCTTCGCTGGTGACGGGGCCGTCATAGATCAATGCAATACAGAGCGCACCGAGCAGCGTGACAGCAATATACGGCAAATAGATCCGACAGATTCGGCGGATCATATACGAGAGATAGGTGAGTTTGGGCTTTCTCGACACCTGAATGGCCAGCACGAAGCCGCTTAAGACGAAAAACAGCAGGACGGACGGATGCCCCAGTGCCAGCAGATCGAAATGCGTCCGTCTGATCCAGGCGAGGCGTGGGAGATAAACGTAGTGGCTGAAGACGACCATCGCCGCCGCTAATCCCCTTAACGCGTCCAATTGTCCGAATCGATGATTTCCGACAACGCCATCGGTATGTGACATGCGCCCCTCCTGGTGAGGAAAACGTGGAATTGCTTTGGGTGAGCAACATCTCCAGCATCAAGCGCAGACAGCATTCATGATCGTCAACACATCGGTACAGCGGTCACGTTATGGCGATGAATTAACGGTGCAAGAAAGAACCGTAATATCAAACTTACCCGTTGTTTTTTCCGTGCAGAAACGCACATACGATGTGTGCTTTTTCTTATTGATGCGGCCTTACAGATGGCGTCACACGCGCCCACAGCGTCATTTTGGCGCGCGAACAGGGCGTCGCCGCGAGGAAAGGAAGCGTGAGGACCGCACGCTGTCTTTGGCGGGAAATCTGGTATGCCGCCACAGCGCGGTGGAGAAAGCGTTCGAGTGGAGAATTCAGAAGACCGGCATTCGGTTCGCTCGCCGGGCATCGGCGTTTTTGCAACGCACCGGTAAAGCGTTCCGTCGATCCTCAGGGGTAAGCGGTCGAGGGCGGCTATACGTGGCGACGCCGACCCTCACTTGGCGCTTGCGTGCGAGGCCTATTCGACCGTCAAATCGGCATTTCCGGAGGTCAGCCCGCGCTCGTGCGACTGCAGGACGGTGGGGATGGTTTGATCCGGCACCGCGATCGTCTCTGCTTCGGACGCAGCTTGTTCCGCCGGGAGCGCCGCCACATCCGCCGAGACATCCGCTGCACTGCTCGCTGGGGCGTCGGACACCGTGATAACGGACGGTATCAATCGTCGGACTTGGTGTAGCAGTGTGGGCAGGTGAACGGGCTTGGTGAAAAGAACATCGAAGAGCTCCACCTGGCTACGCGCCTGCGCCACATGGGCGCCCGTGCAGAGTATCACCGGTATATCGGCATAGCGTCTATTGGCACGCATCTCCATCGCCAGTTGTGCGCCATTCATCTCCGGCATCATGAAATCGCATATCACCAAATCTGGCCGCTTATCATTCATCGCCGCGAGTGCCGTCGGGCCATTATTCGCCGTGATCACGTCATAGCCTTCGACACTCAAGACATATGAAAGGGAATCCACGACAAAATCGTCATCGTCCACGAGGAGGATGGTTTGATGTGTACGGAAGTATTTTGAGTATTCCATCGCCAGACGATTTTTTTATAGAGCCCAGGAATGACCATAGCATGAATCACGCAAGGAGCATTTATCGTGCCTATACAGTCATTGTAAGGCAATGAAAAGCAAACCACCAACAAGGCGACGCGAATGGCAGGATCTGCCTGAACAACGTGGGGGCCCCGTCCAGGCCGTATCCGCGCTAGAGACCCAATAACGCCGCTATCTCCGCCAACAGCGTTCGTGCGGAGAAAGGCTTTTCGACGATCTTCGAGAACAGCCCGTCTTGCGCGACGTCAGACGGTAGGCGCGCGCCTGTCATCAGGACGATCGGAATTGAGGCGAGCGAAGCGTCCGCGCGCAATGCGGCGGCAAGTTCCTTGCCGGACATTTCGGGCATCATGAAATCGGTGACAATAAGGGCGGGGGAGACCGATCTTATGACGTGCAATGCATCTCTGCCGTTTTCGGCGCAATGCACGACATAACCCGCATCTTCCAAAAATGAACCCAAGCCATTTCTAATGCTGGACTCGTCATCGACTACAACGATCGTTGGCTTCCCCGCCACAATGGGTTGAACGTCGGACATCGGTGAATTAGCTCGGCGCGGATGGTAAGGTACCCGCGGTTGGTTGTTCGGACCGCTGTAAAGACAAACCGCCTTTCCCGATCGTGCACACCTGCACTTCATCGGAGTGCCAGCTGTCCCGGAACTTCATCGGCAGCAGCAGCCGTAGCATTTTTCCGGCCTGCTCGCGGCGACGCAGCAAGATCAGGTTATCCGTCATGCTCGGCAACTCGATGAGCGGTGGGTTGGCATCCCATTCGCTGCTGTTCGGCGACTCTTGCGTCACGATCGTCGTGACGTCGCGGGCTCTGAGTTCGTTGATCGCGGTAGCGAGAAATGCCGGTAGTCTTTCCGGCTGCAACGCGCCGTTCGCAAAGGCCGCAATGCCATCGATGACCAAACGTTTCACGCCGCGGGCGGCAATCGTTTCCAGCAGTTTCTTGAAAACTTCATCGTTGAGGTGTTCGGTGAGCGGAAAGCCCACAATACGCAGATGACCTGCATCGATCAGCTTTGCCGGATTGAAGCCGAGCGCTTTGGCTTTCATCGCGATGCGTGTGGGCGACTCGTAAAAGCTCAAGAACAACGCCGGCTCTTCCTCGGTCGCGCACATCGCAAAGTTTAGACCGAACGTGGTTTTGCCACTGCCGGAAGGACCCAGCAGAAGCGAAACCGACGATTTAGACAGTCCCCCGCCGATGCATTCATCGAGCCCGTCGACGCCCGTGGTAACACGTAGCAATGTGTCGGGATCATAGTTGTCGGGAATCTCCACGCTCAGCGGGCAGGACTCGAGCCGAGGGTAGATCATCAAGCCGGTGCTCTTGATCTCGTATTGATGCAAGCCGCTGATGGCCGCGCTTCCTCTCGATTTGGCGATGCGCAGATGTCTGAAGGTCCGTGCGCCCCAGTCTTCGCCGCTAAGCTGGATAACACCATCGACCATCGTGTGTTCGGGACTGGACTCGTCGAGATACGCGCTGGTCAGAAACAAGACGGTGCAATTACTGAACGCCGTATGGCCTTGTATTTCGGCGACGAACGATTTGATATCGAGATTGGTGTCGCCGCGGTCACGCGCGTTGAGCAGACCATCCAAAATCAACATCGTGCAATTGTGCCGGGTCATTTCCCGGCGAAGCGCCGCCACGAGTGCCGGCAATCCTTGATCGCGGAGGGTGGAAAACAAACTCATGTACATCAGATCGGAGCCGATCTTCGTGCGATCGAAGAAATCCAACGTCGAGAGCGACTGGAAAAGGCGGTCCTGAGACTCGGCGAGCAGCGTCACATAGAGAACGTGTTCACCACGCCGCGCCCGGCCGAACGCGATCTGATTCGCGAGGATGGTCTTGCCTGCCCCCGGCTGACCTTGCAGTATGTAGGACGAGCCTGCGATCAGGCCGCCACATAACACCTGGTCCAAACCAGGAACATCGCTGGCCACACGTTCTAATTTGGAAACCATATTTCGCTTACTTGATTGTGGTACTAGTGAGCTTCGACACATGTCAGCATGTATGAAAGCCGCGATCGTTTCCCTCAACGGATGCAGCAGGCTTTGCTCGTGAATCGCCTGTCACCTCGGTCGTGCATCGGATGCTATCCCGGAATTATCGCATTTCTTTTGTGTGCTCTCCGCGTCAGTTTGCTGGTGGCGTCCGGCGAGGGCGACGCGCGCGTTGAGTAGCAGGCTAAACCGGTCGCTTAGGATCGATCATTCACCATATGCGCGTCAAGCGCGTCGGCGGCGCGTTGCAATGCATAAGCCGCCTGTCGCGCTGCTGTATCCGCATTTTGGGCAGCGGGGCGCGCAGCGGCAGGCCCGGACGTGTTCTCCGATAGAAGGTTCCGCGACAGCGAAGCAAGGCGGCGTGCGCCCCGGTG
>CAWUJR010000051.1:0-13780 GCA_963922375.1 uncultured Robbsia sp. | reverse complement strand
CACAGCCGATAGCGTTATGCATCCCAGCGCTATCGGTTGATGCCAGTGCGCTTGCCATCGACATGAGCGCGGAGTGCTAGATGCCATGCCACGCCGTGCTCGCAGCGACAAGCAGGCCGCCAGCAATGGCGACATTCGATTCGAAATTGGTTTTTGCGGTTTCCTTCGCGGAACCTTCTTTGTCCCAGAAATTGAGCAACATCCAGGAAGCAGCTATTGTAAAAATAAGTAGGCAAAGCGCGCTGAGCGTCACATTCAAGCTCAGCATCAACATCGCACCAAAGACAATTTGAAATACGCTGCCGAAGATCAAAACGAATTTGGGAGCGGGAATGCCGCGTTGAGCGATTTCTTTTGCAACGTCCGTCAAGCTAAGGAAATGCATGATGCCGCCGCGCACGAAAATGACGCCTAAAAGAACACGACCGATAACGACGAGGAATGAAGAACTGTCATGCATGCCGTGTGGCTCCAAAGAGAAGAGAGGTAGAGGGCGCGAGATGGTGCCGTCGCGATGCTTACGCCATCGTAAATGGCAATAACCATTCCCGCGTAACGGCGATCGCATCGTTAGCGCGCACGACTCGATGCCGGCATTTTTTGGTCGGTCAACGACAAGTAAATGACGCTGCTCCCCGAAGCAAATGTGACTTTGCCGATATCTCGGCACCGTTGGCGTTGACGATTCAGGGCATGCTGCGGCCTACTGTCGGACGCATAAATGTAACGCTATTTCTATCCAACCAAGAGAAACATGAAATACCTCATCTCACTATCCGTCGCCTGCGCGCTGACGGCGGCTTCGAGCATCGTCTGCGCCGCTGCTACCTCCATCGAGCTGCCGAGCAAGCCTGTGTTGACGCTTTCGGCTGCCCGCGCGATCGCCGCGGAAGCTGAGCACGACATCGAGCAGCGGCATCTGTCCGGCGGGATCGTGATCCTGGATGATGGCGGACATGTTCTCTTGTCGGAACGTATGGATGGTGCGCAACTGGAGAGCAATGTGATCGCCGGCAAGAAGGCACTCACCGCCGTCATGTTTGCTGCCACGAGCGAGCAATTCGACAAGACGATCCGCGGGGGCTACACATCGCTGGTGACTGCCGACAACACGATGCTGGCCGGTGCGGTACCGCTGACGGTCAACGGTCACCAGGTGGGGGCAGTAGGAATCAGCACGCCGCAAGGGGATGCCGATGCACCCATTGCCGAAGCGGCGAGCCATGTGCTGGACGGTGCAAAGTAGCGGTGTGGAGGGCGTGCATTCCGGACGGGGTGCATGCGCTGGACACGCGCTGTGCTTAGCGAATCAAGAGATGGAGTCGCTTCATTCCCTGCTCGAGATGATGATGCATCGCGTTGCGCGCGGCGTCCGTATCGCCTCGGGCAATGGCTTCGACGATCAGGTCGTGTTCTTTCAAGACGTCTTGACGACGTTGCGCTAGCGGTTGGTCGGCCATTTCGCGGACCATCTTGACGCTGAAGCGCATTTGTTCGAGAAGTGCCCCAATCGTGTGCGTGAAGAAACGGTTACGCGTGGCCTGCGCGACGGCCATATGAAACCCGATGTCGTCTTCTATGCCCGCATGTCCCGCGTCGAACGACTTATGCAGGCGAGCGTGCGCTCGGCGCAGCTTGACAAGCGCGCCCGAATCGCCGATCGTCGCCGCCACGCCCGCCGTCTCGCCTTCGAGCGCGCGCCGAAAGGTCAGGAAATGATGCACATCCGGGACGCTGTTCAATGCAGAAAAAGCGAGCAAAGGCGTATCGCTATGTCCGATGCCGACGAAATGTCCCGCGCCTTTTCTCGAATGGATCCGACCTTCTCCTCGCACGCGCGCGAGCGCCTGCCGAAGCAGTGCGCGCGAAACGCCGAAGCGATTCGCCAACGCTGTCTCCGAGGGCAGGCGTGTTCCAGCACCATAGCTCGCGTTGCTCAGCAACGCGCACAGTTGGTCGTAAACATACTCATCGCGCGTATGTTGTACCAGCTCTGACGACGGACGGATCGAATACATGATCAGATATGCGGTTTACCCTGTCAGACAGATTAACTGTTTTGTTTGACGCTCGCAACGGCGAATTCCGATAATGGTCGCATCCCATCGATGAGGTGATTCAAAGTCGTTATGAGTAAAGTCGTCGGCATCCGAACATTGCGTCTACCCTCTCGTCCGAAGCTGATTTGGGTTGAGGTGGAAACCGAAGACGGCTTGATTGGGCTGGGGGAAACGTTCCGTGGCGCAGAAGCGGTCGAATCGGTTATCCATGAGCTGGCAGCGCCGTTGCTGCTGGGCAAGCCCTCACAACATATCGACGCGTTGTCCCGAGAACTACTCGGCACGTACGTCGGTTACAACAGCAGCAGTGCAGAGGTGCGTGCCGCCAGCGCGCTGGATATCGCACTGTGGGACCTGGCCGGCAAACGCGCAGGCATTCCGGTTCACGTCGCGCTGGGCGGTGCAATGCGCGATCGCGTCCCGGTTTATAACACCTGCGCGGGCTATGAATTCAACACGGCGCTAAGCGCGCGCCGTTCCATTCACGCCACCGATACCGCGAAAGGCCCTTACGACGATCAGGTGGCTTTCATGCGCGATGCCGGTGCGCTGGCAAAGAGCCTGCATGCCGAAGGTTTCGGCGCGATGAAGATATGGCCATTCGATGACTTTGCCGCGAAAGATCCTCATCACATCACCCTGACGGATCTGAAGCAGGGCCTGATCCCTTTCCAGAAAATACGCGATGCGGTAGGCGATGACATCGAGATCATGTGTGAGCTGCACAGCTTGTGGAGCAGTCAGGCAGCGCTGCGCATTTGCGATGCGTTGAAGGACTATCGGCCGCTCTGGGTAGAGGATCCGATTAGCAAGATGGATAACGTCGCTGCGGTGGCAGATCTGCGTCGCCACGTACAGGTGCCGATATGCGGCGGCGAGAACCTCGCGGGGGCGACATCGTTCCGCGACATGCTTGTGGCGGATGCATTGGATGTCGTGATGCTCGACATCACATGGTGTGGGGGGCTGAGCGAAGCACGTCGGATCGCAATGTTGGCCGAAACATGGGCGAGACCATTGGCGCCGCATGACTGTACGGGCCCGGTGGCGTTGATGGCCGGGTTGCAGTTGGCGATCCATGCACCCACCGCGATCTACCAGGAAGTCGTGCGCGCATCGTTGGCAAGCTGGTATCCGGAGATCGTGGATGGCTTGCCATCAATCGAACATGGCTTCGCGCTCGCGCCGACGACGCCAGGTATCGGCACCTCTTTGCGCGCGGATGTCTGGAAGACGCCCGGCGCGATCCTGAGAGACAGTCGGTATAGCACACGCTAGCGGCTTACAGAACGCTGGTTTGGAACCGGCTCGATTATACGAACTTCAAATAAGAAAGGAGACAACGATCATGAATTTTCGCCAAGACAGACGCGCTGCTTTCAAGCTGCTTGCTGCCGGTGCGTTGGCGGCAACCGGCACCGTGTCGCTGTCATCCAGTGCCTGGGCCTACCCGGCAGGTCAACCTGCCCTCGAACTGGTCGCGGAATCGCCCGACTACGTGTGGAACGCCGTGACATTGACGAGCGACAACCGGATGTTTGCGTCCATGCCGAGATGGCCTGGCTTCGCCGATACGCCCGCCGTGGTCGAGATCATGTCGGACGGGACATTGAAGCCCTATCCGGGCAACGGCTATAACGACTGGAGACCAGGACGCAACGCGCTCAATGCATTTGTTTGTGTGAATACCGTCCACTGTTTCGATGGCCGGCATCTTTGGATACTCGATACCGGATCAGTGCCGCTATCGACCGATGCCCGACAAGTCGGTGCGCAGAAGTTGGTTCAAATCGATACCCGTACGGACCAAGTCGTCAAGACGTACCGATTCGACACTGCGTTGCCGGAAGGCAGTTCACTCAACGATCTTCGGGTGACGAAAGAGAAGATCTATATGACTGAGTCCGACATTGGCGCGATCGTCGTCATCGATCGGCAAAGCGGGACGATTCTCAGACGCCTGGGGGACGATCCCAGTACGAAAGCGCTGGCGTCGCGGCCCAAGATCGGCCCTGGCGGCAAGTGGATGACGTTGCCCAACGGCAAGCCGCAGATGACCAACGCCGACCCCATCGAGTTGAGCCCCGACCATCGTTGGCTGTACTACTCGCCGGCATCGGGACCGCTATTTCGCGTGAAGACGCAGTATCTGAACGACGCGACCCTGTCGGAAGCCGATCTCGGTAAGCATGTTGAATATGTATACGACTCGCCCACGTTGGGGGGAACCGCAATGGACGATCGCGGGAATATCTTCTTTGCAGAGTCGGCCCGCCCGCGCATCTCGGTACTGGCGCCGGATGGCACGTTGCGCATTGTGGTCGAAGATGAACGGTTGTGGGGTGCAGACGCGCTATTCATCACCCCGGACCGCTACCTGTATATCCCCATGTCTCAGGTTCCCAATTTATTGTTCAGTCAAGGCGTCAACGGGAAGGATGTGAGTACGCGTCCATTCAAGATTTTCCGGATGAAATTATCGTCGCTTTACGGCGGCCCGATCTCGGAATAGCGACGCGAAGGCAACGCGGCACGGTGCGCAGTTGTCCACGCCCTGCACAAGGACATCCTATGCACAACAACGATAAAGCGAGTTTCGACGCACACGGACCGATGCGGATGCCCGAAAAATGGTGGGTTCGGTTGCATGACTTCATGTCCGTGCACATTCGATATGAAGTCATCGCATTGATCTTCATCGTCATGACGGTCAATCAAGCAGATCGGGCGACGCTCTCGGTGACGGGCAGCCCGATGTCTACCGATTTGCACTGGAGCTACGGCCGCTTGGGGTGGATGTTTTCGGCGTTTGCCTGGTCCTATATGCTGTTCCAGATGGCTGGCGGCTGGGCAATCGACCGTTTTGGCGCGAAGCGCGTCTATACTTTCGCCATTTTCGCCTGGTCCGCGTTCACGGCGCTGATCGGGGTCATGCCCGCACTGCGTGAACCGTTCACGGGCATCGGTATCTTCGCCTTGATCTTTCTGGTGGGAGCGGTTGCGGCGCCGTGCTTTCCAGCAAGCAGCAAGATCGTATCCGCTTGGTTCCCGTCGCGCGAACGTGGCACAGCAGCGGCCATTTTCAACGCGACCCAATATTTTGCGGCGGCGGTGTTCACGCCGCTGTTGGCGTGGTTGACCGTGGAGGCCGGCTGGCAAAGCGTCTATTTCGCGATGGGCGGTATCGGTATGCTTGCCGGGGTAGCATTTTTGATTCGTATGCATAGCCCGTTGCAGCATCCTATGCTACGGGAGCAGGAATTGAACTTGTTGAAAGAGGGCGGTGCGACGCTTGCGATGGATGCCGTGCCCCGGGCCGGGGCGACGCATGCAGCCCAATCGACGGGTTCGGCTGGCGTGTCGGCACCCACGACACGCCATGCGTTGGTAACATTGTTGACAACGCGCGCCTATTTAGGGATCTACGTCGCGCAATATTGCATTAGTGCATTGACATTCTTTTTCCTGACGTGGTTTCCGGTCTATCTCGTTCAAGCACGGCACATCTCTTTGATTCATGCCGGACTGGCGTCTGCCATCCCCGCGGTCTGCGGCTTCGTCGGTGGACTGGTCGGCGGCGCCTTGTCGGACGGACTGCTGCGTCATGGCTGCTCGCTGACGCTTGCACGTAAATTACCCATCTTTGTGGGCATGGGCCTGGCTTGTACGATCGTGCTGTGTAATTACGCCCACAGCACCGTACTCGTGGTCGCGTGTATGGCGCTCGCTTTCTTTGGGAAGGGGATGGGAGCGTTGGGGTGGGCCGTCGTGTCGGATACGAGTCCGATCAACGCCACCGGATTGAATGCGGCGGTGTTCAATACTTTCGGTAGCTTTGCGGGTGTGGTCACACCGATCGTTGTCGGATTTCTGGTTCAGCGCACACACTCGTTCGATGCAGGACTGATCTTTGTCGGCGCACATGCCATTCTCGCGGCCGTCATCTATGGGCTCGTCGTGGGACCGATCCAACGCTTCAAGCCCATTTAGTCAAAAGTTTTCGACTCGATGTTGAGGTCGTTGCTGTCCAGATTGCTGGTCCACTCCTGTTCCAGTCGGGTGAAATGCAGTGCGGTTCCTACTGCCACCAGCAGGTCGATATCATTTTCCTGCAGAAGCGATGCGCGGCTTTCGATCCACTCTGCAAGGTTTTGGCTGATGTCCGAGATAGACGGTGCACCTTCACTGCCTATCTCGGAAAATCGCCGATAGATGTCGTCCCTATCGAAGGGGGATGTCTCAGTTGTCATGATTGATGAAGCCTGTAGCAGTGGGATAGGGGGAAATTAAAATGACAGCCATTCGTCGGTACGCGTGGCTCGCCGGCGCGCGCAGCTTCTACTGCAGCATTCAGTGCAAGGATGTTGGTCTGGAAGGCAAGTCCTTCGATAACAGCGATGATCTGACCCACTTGAGCGGAGCTTTCCGTGATGCCGGCCATCGTCGTGACCACTTGTCCAACGACGTGTGCTCCCTGCGCCGCAGATTCTGACGCGCTGGCAGCAACCGTCGTACCTTGTTTCGCATTTTCGGTATTACGCTTCACCGTGGCCGTCAGCTCTTCCATGCTGGCTGCGGTTTCCTCCAAAGAGGCGGCTTGCTCCTCCGTGCGTTGACTGAGATCGGTATTTCCCTGAGCGATCTCCGCGCTTGCGGTGGCTACGCCATCGGCATTGCGCCTCACCGCACCAACAGTCTCCACAAGACTCGCCTGCATACGATGCAGCGCGAGCAGTAGCGTGCCTGTTTCGTCTTTTCCGGATGTGTCGATCTGCTCTGTGAGATCGCCTTCGGCGATACGATTTGCCACCGATACCGCCTTTTGCAGCGGAGCTGTCACGGAGCGGGTGGCATAGACACCGTAGCCAATCCCAATGCCCAACGCGATCGCGGCCGAGAACAGCATGAACAGCCGCGCGTTTTCATATAATGATGTCGCTTCCGTGGCAGCTTGCCGAATGCGGGTATCTTGCCAAGACACCAAGTCATTCAATGCGCTTACGTAGGCAACCTGTTTGGGGTGCCCTTCCGCGAAAAGAAGCGTCTTTGCCTGCTCGGACTTCCCGGCGAGCGCGAGGGTTTCAACTTGATCCAGCAGGGGCAAGAAGTCGTTGCCACGGTCTTTAATGTTTTGAACCAGCGCACGCCCCTTATCCGTTTCGACTAATTTTTCAATGTGCTTTATTTTTTCATTGCAAAGTGAGCGGTCGGCTTCAAATTGGTCTTTGCTCAGTTTGACCGTGTTCGCATCCGGCAGCAGCATGAGCGTGCGCACTACGCGTCCCATGTCGGCCGTGAGATAGGCGAGTTGTTCGGCGTCGGCGACCTTCGGGTATAAATTGCCGGTGATGTCCTGCGTGGCATGATTTTGAATGGCCAGGCGGGATATTCCGAGAAATGTGCTGATCGTCAACAGAAAAAGTAGAAAGGCAAAGCCGATTCCAACGCGTACACCAATTCGCAGGTTTTTCATTTGGAACGCATCCCAAGGGACTTCATTCATTGATAGTGTGGGGCTACACAGGACCATGCGGCGGACGCGATGGCGGCTCAGGGATTGAGCGCTTGTTGTGCGATGAGGCCGAACGAATGGCAGCCTGATGCCTGCTCTTAGGTAAACGGCGCGGCGAGGGGAAACTTTATGGCGCTTTGCATGGCACCTGGCATCGGGCTGGACACCGGCTGTTGTGCGCGCAGCGATAGGCCGCGGATGCCGGATGGCTAGCTGATAGTGTCGCAGTTGTCGCGATGTTTTCGACCTTGTCTCGTGCTAGCAACATCGTTCCGCGTCATGCAAAAAAGAGCTCAAGAAAGTCACCGCGCCTGCCGTTTTCCTTAGAGCAAGTCCCGAGAAAATCTTCTCGTAGCCCCCCACCGAGGCGTAAGCGCTAACATGCAAAATTCCATCACGAATCTCTTGACCGTTGACGACGACCTCGACCGTAAAGATGCCTCGAATCTGACATGCAGTTTGTCACTCGGGCATGTGGATTACTTCAATTTTTACTTGGAGCAACGGGTCGCCGAGCATGTCCTGAAAAGCGAGCGCAGTTCGTGCGAAAGCAAGACGGGAAACGGCACGTTGGTCCGTGATCCATTATTGCCGTCGCGACATTGAAAAGGACGTCTAGCCGATCGGCGAAACGCACTGCAGCTTGCCTGAGGTAAGGCACTGCAGCGAACGATGCGTTATTGTCGCGATCGAGGACGGGCGAGGTTGACGTCAGACAGTCTGTACCCGCTCGCGTACGGTTTGCGCGATCGGCGTGGTGGGCTGGCCGATCAATCGACTCAATGCTTTGCTGTCGTCGAACAGCGCGCCTTTTGCTGCCGCGGCATCCGAGTCGGCTAGCAGGGCGGCCATCTCGTCCGGAAAACCGAAACTTCGCAACGCGTTTTTATAAGCTTGCTCGGGAAGGTCTTTATACACGACCGGTTTGCCGGAAGCGCTCGCAATCTCGTTTGCGAATTGATCGAGCGTGTAGGCACCGTCCCCTGCCAACTCATAGATTTTGCCTTCCTGACCGTCTGCGGTGAGGACGACGGCCGCCGCCAGTGCATAATCCGCGCGAGACGCGGACGAAATTTTGCCTTGTTGCGCGCAACCGATAACAGCACCGTGTTCGATCGCGCTGGGGATGCCAGCGGCATGGTTTTCGTTATACCAGCCATTTCTCAGCACCGTATAAGGCACGCTGGACGATGTGAGCACCGCTTCGGTATCGCGGTGTTCGGCGGCGAGGCCGAGGGCCGAATGGTCCGCATGTAACACGCTCGTGTAGGCCAACAGCTTGACGCCCGCCGTTTTCGCCGCATCGATCACGGCGCGGTGCTGCGTGGCACGCTGACCCAGCTCGTTCGATGAAATCAGCAGCAGCCGGTCGACGCCGACGAGCGCCGGGGCCAGTGTGTCGGGAGCGTTGTAGTCTGCCTTGCGGACCGTGATGCCTTTCCGGGCCAAGTCTTCGGCCTTCGACGGGTTGCGCACCAGGGCGACAATTTCGCTTGCTGCTACTCGTGCCAGAAGCGCTTCGATAACCAAACGTCCCAGTTGCCCTGTTGCGCCAGTGATTGCGATCATCTTGAAATCCTTGCTCATGGGGGTAAGTGAGATCATCATACGGTCGAAGCAAACTTAAAGTAAGTACGCACCTAAAGGTTAGCATGGACGAGATGGCGAACGTCACTTCGGCGGTCACTGCGGGCCCGTTGTCTGCCAGAGCACAACGCGGCGAATTGTTGGATGCGAATTGCCCTTCGCGAGAAGTCTTGGAAACGCTCGTCGACTGGATCGAGGCGACGCTCCCGGAGATTCTGAGGTTTCGGGAGCGTAACGGTCGCGACGATGGGCCCGCGGTGACCGAGCGCTGAGCGTGCTGTAGCGTGCGTGCGTCTGATCCTAGCGGAACGCCGTGCGATATTTATCGACAGCCGCTTGTGCACAAGCCTCGTCCTTGTCGCCGCCGGCCGCGCCCGAAACGCCGATACCGCCGAGCACCGTGCGATCGGCTGTCCGTAATGTGACCCCGCCAGCGATAAAAATGACCTCCGGCACGGTCGCCAACGAGCCGTCGGCCGGTCCGGTCAGTTTTGCCGCGACGAGCGCGCTGGTCGAATCCTTATTGAAGGTCATGCCGTAAGAGAACGCGGTATACGCTTTGCGATAGGACACGGATAGTGACTGCAGCGGCGCGTGATCGCCTCGAATTACGGCTTGCTGCTGGCCCGAGGCATCGACGACGGTTGCCGTCACCGAGAATCCTTCGGCGGCACAAGTTCGCACCGCTTCCGTCGCCAGCGCCCCGGCGGTTTCCCAGTCGATTTTTTGCGTGGTGACAAGGTGTGAGCTCTGCGCATCGCTAGCACTTGGCGCCAGTGCGGTGGCGAGGGTGAGCGTGCCCGAGACGACGAGTAAGGTCGCTCGATGTAGATTGCACGAACGTCGAATCATCCATCCATCTCCCGGTAATGGCGGCAGGTGGGCTCGCCAGTGATGACAGGATGACCGTACACGCGGAAACGATCTTCCGCAACCCAGCGCAACGGATAAAAATCTTGTACTCTCAGAGACGGCCTCCGGTACGGGCACCGCTCAGCAACCCAGGGCTGAGAGCGCCGCAGCAAGTAACGCATAAAAATTTAAAAAATGGTTGAACCTTCCCTTTCCGAATCCATCGAGATCGCGCAACGCTCGACGCGTGAGGCGCTCGCGCAGAGTGAGGCACGCTATCGCGCGCTGTTCGAGGCGATCGATGAGGGTTTTTGCATCATCGAGTTCTTCGACGGCCCGCACGGGCCACTCAGCGATTACGTCCATATAGAAGCCAATCCAGGATACGAACGTCATACCGGCATCGCCGATATCGTCGGCAAAACAATCCGTGAACTCGACCCGGCCGAGGCGCATGCGTGGACAGAACTCTACGGCGGCGTACTAACGTCGGGCGTACCCGTACGCTTCGAGCGCTATTTCGCGACGGCGGGACGCCACATTGAAGTCTCCGCAACCCGGGTGGAGCCGCAGCGCCTGCTACAAGTATCGGTTCTGTTCCGTGACATCACCGCGCGAAAAAACGCAGAAGCGGCGTTGCGATCCAGCGAAGCGCTGGCGCGGGAGAACATCAAGCGTGTGCAACTAGCGCTGTCGGCGGGCGCCATCATCGGAACCTGGTTTTGGGATTTGCCGAACGACCGTTTTACCGTCGACGAAGCATTCGCCAATGTGTTCGGGCTTGAGCCCGCTTTGGGTCGGCAAGGCCTCAAGCTGGCACAGGTGGTCGAAAATGTGCATCCGGACGACCGGGAAGGGCTTTCTGCCGCGATTCAGGAGGCGATCAGACTTGGCGGCACCTACGCGCATCAATACAGAGTGCGACGCGATGACGGACGCTATTACTGGATTGAAGCGAATGGGCGAATCGAGTGTACGCCAGACGGCACGCCCATGAGTTTTCCGGGCGTGCTGCTCGATGTCGAGGAACGTCGCGCGGTAGAGGATGAGCGCGATCGCGCGGCGGCGTCGCTGCGCGCGCTCAACGAGACGCTTGAGCAACGGGTGGCTGAGCGCACCGCCGAATTGATGCGTACCGAAGAACAGCTCAGGCAGTCTCAAAAAATGGAAGCGGTGGGGCAACTGACCGGTGGCCTCGCCCATGACTTCAACAACCTCCTGGCTGGGGTATCCGGTTCGCTTGAGATGCTGGGCATTCGACTCAGCCAGGGACGACTTGCAGACGTCGACAAATACGTCGTGGCCGCACAGGGCGCGGTGCGTCGTGCGGCGGCGCTCACGCATCGGTTATTGGCTTTTTCCCGACGGCAAACGCTTGATCCGCGACCAACGGATGTCAATGCATTAATCAACGGCATGACCGATCTCATCCAACGCACGGTCGGCCCCGGTATTTCGGTCGAGGCGGTGGGGGCAACGGCGCTGTGGCCTGCGCTGGTGGACGCCGGGCAGCTTGAAAACGCGCTGCTCAATCTCTGCATCAACGCCCGGGACGCGATGCCCGACGGGGGGCGCATCACGATCGAGGCAGCCAATAAATGGCTTGACCGTGATGCCGCGCTGACGCATGACATGCCGGAGGGCCAGTATTTATCGCTATGTGTCACAGATTCCGGGACAGGGATGACGCCGGACGTCATGGCGAAAGCATTCGATCCGTTTTTCACGACTAAGCCAATCGGACAAGGCACGGGGCTTGGCCTATCGATGATCTACGGCTTTGCCAAACAGTCGGGAGGACAGGTTCGGATCTATTCGGAAGTGGGACAAGGAACGACGGTCTGCATCTACTTGCCGCGGCTCTATGGTGATGTCGCCGACGAGACCCTCCATCGTGCCGTCCCCCCGCAGGCGTTGACGCATGCCGGCGAAACAGTGCTGGTGGTCGATGATGAACCGAGTGTGCGAATGCTGGTCACCGATGTACTGGAGGATCTGGGTTATACGGTGATCGAGGCGGCGGATAGTTCGGCCGGACTGAAGCTGCTGCAATCGAATGTCAGAATCGACTTGTTGATCAGCGACGTGGGTCTGCCCGGCGGGATGAACGGGCGTCAGATGGCGGAAGCGGGCAGACAGACGCGGCCGTGGCTGAAAGTATTGTTCATTACCGGCTATGCGGAAAACGCGATTATCGGCAACGGTCACCTCGATCCCGGCATGCAAGTGATGACCAAGCCGTTTGCGGTGAATTTGCTTGCCGCACGCGTACGCGAAATGGTGGGGACGATCGAGTAGGCTGCAACGGCGTGCCCGACCGTTGACGTCGGGCAACCCCATGACGCGTGAACCATCGCGCCAGACCGAGCGGACCGTTTACGCGGCTTTGAGCGCGACGCGCCGGCAATGCTCCAGGTAGCCGACTTCGTGGCCGCCGACCAGTTCGACGATGCTGCGCCAGAGCCAGAGCGGTGCGTCCATCGATTTGTTTTTGTTGCGCCCCAATTCGCTGAGCCACGCGCGGCGTTCGCTCGCGTCTAATTGGCGGGCGTGCGCGTGGCCGACGACAAGCGCCAGATACCGAGCGACCGTCATCGCATCCGCTTCGCTGATTTGCTCGATTTCGAGCTTCAGATCTTGAGGCAGCAGTTCCCGGAGTATAACGGGGCGCTCCAGGATGTGCGCCGCATGCATGCGGCCGCCCAGATAAGGCGACAGGTGGCGGGCGCCTTCCACGACCCGCTGCGCATTGTCCGACGGCATCGGCGAACTCGCATAGCGTGGCGCCGCCGCCTTGACGCCTTCCTTGATGTCGATCAGACACAGGTCGTCACCGTCCACCACGTCTCCGTCGACATCGAGTAGCACCGCATAGCGCAAGCGCCCCAACGAACTGCATCCCTTCACCCAGTAAGCTGCATCGAGTACCGTCACGTCCCCCGTATTCGGTCGCCGTCGAAGGCGGGTCGCCAGGTCTGAAGCGGCATCCGTTTTAAAAAGTGCTTCGATTTCCGCGCGCTCGTTGCGACTGACCGGCCAAAACCGCTTGCCGAATGGGATCGTCGGCTGTGTGTCTTCGAGCCGCTCGACGGCAAGATGCTTCCACGATCGACGAACCGCTTCGCGCATGACGACGCGTACGACCTCCGGCCGCTTTTTCAGCGCCCGCTCCGCGTATCTGGTGTCGAATGCCTGTACGTAACCATCGAATAGCGCTTCGATCATATTGATCGTCGTTACGCCGGGGAGTGCCGACCCGCGCGCCGCCGTCGCCAGTGACAGGCCCAATCTGATCAGGTCGTGCGCAGGATTACCGATGACAGTCTGATCCAGGTCGCGGATCTGGATCTCGATTTTGCCTTTGGCATCGGCGACTGGCCCGAGATTGCCGGTATGACAGTCGCCGCATATCCAGATTGCCGGCCCTTGCGGCAATGTACGAATGTCCGCGTCGTTCAACCAATCGTAGAACTTCGTCGTGTTTCCCCGAACGTACGCGTGGACCGAACGGGCCATTTTGGCATTCCGTTTGTCTTGGAGAATCGTTTCCCGATCGTCCTGACTCAGCAGGGACGATTTGGCTGATTTCGACTGCTTGGGCATAGACACCTCATCGTGGGGCGAGACATCGCGTCAATGCTGCCCCGAACAGCGGGCAGGCCGATTTGTGTCTATCCGGGTTGATTGTATTGCGCGCAGTTATTCGCATGAACCATGCCTACCGTATTTTCCGATTGCGTCCCGCCAGTGCACCGAACACCATTACGCA
>CAWUJR010000050.1:0-13870 GCA_963922375.1 uncultured Robbsia sp. | reverse complement strand
ATCGCTTCGTCGCGTATCGCCGTGGCGTTTGCGGCGCGCTGGTCGCCGGCTTCGGCGATGCGCTCGGGGTCGAGGTCCAGCAGTTCGAGACTTTCGATGCCGCAGACGCCGCAGCCGGTGCGTCCGACCAGTGAGCGTCGCTTGTCCTTCAGCCCAACAAACGCTCCCTGCAGCAAATCGATATCGACCTGCGCGCTGTCGTCGAAATAGGTGGTCTCGATGTCGCGAATCTCGGTCGCGCTCTTGACGATGCCTTCGCTCAGCGAAAAGCCGACCGCGAATGCATCCAGATCGCGCGGCGTGGTCATCATGACCGCATGCGAAATACCATTGAACACGAGCGCGACGGGCCATTCCTCTGCGACATCGTCATGCGCATGCTGATGTTCTCCGCTACGATGACGCACGACCGGGAGGTGGCGCCAACCGGGGGTGGGGGAGGATTCGTCCTGATCCGGGTCGATCTTGATCATGCTTCAGTCCTGCGAAAGGGGAACGATTGTCTCGTTCGACGGACATAACAGTCGAAACTTTACGCCTATTATGAAGAAGCTGCGTCGATGGCAGGATCGTACTCCCCCGACTGTGCAGAACAGTTGGTGTGGAATGATGCACCAAGGTGCCGAACCGCGCCGAACCGTGCATCGGCGGCTAGAAGGGAACAGAACGGGGCAAAACGCGGCGCGAGGCGAGTGCTGAGGCGAGTGGTGTACCGCACGGCCCGAAACGCGCCGCTGCTTTCGTGACAGTCGTGCAGTTTTTTCCAGGGAGAGCACGCGGTGACATCGCAACAGCAACCTCAACTTTTCGCGTTCGAGCAGATTTCGTCCGAAAATTTCGCCTACATTCCGCTCAGCGTGCGGTTCCATCTGGACCGCACCGGTCTTCGCATTTCGTTGGAGGACTGGCAGCAACTGCCGCTGGACAAGCGTATCGCGCTGTCTTCGTACCGGGTTGACGACAGCCTGCACGGCGGGGACGCGACGGACGACTTCACCGCGCAATTGACCGACTGGATGCAGACGTACGTCGGGCATCTGCCGGAATCGCGTCCGCCACCTGCGTCGCTGCCGGGCGATGCACTCGAGTACGTTGCCGACGGCGTGCTGGCGCAGTGCGAGTGGGCCGCGCTGGCACCGGTATCGTTGGACGATTGGCGACATCTGCGCCGCTTCCAGCGTTACGCGCTCGCGAAGTTATCGCGCAAGCCGAAAGCCAATCACGATTTCATTCCAGCAATGAAGGAATTCGGCTTGGCTCAAGCACGCCACGGCTAGCTTGCTGCCGGAAGCGGGCGGGGGCGTCGATCGTCGCCGGTGGCAACAAACGTCAACTGGGCTTCGGTGACCTTGACCACGTCGTTGGGCGCCTGCATGCGCTGGGCCAGTACCTCGACATCCAGCGTCATCGACGTGGTGCCGGTCCTTGTGATCGTCACGTAGAAGCTCAGCAAGTCGCCGACAAACACCGGCTGCTTGAAGACGAACGAATTCACGGCCACCGTCACCACGCGTCCCTTTGCGCGGCGTGAGGCGACAATCGACGCCGCGATATCCACATGCGACATGATCCAGCCACCGAACACGTCCCCATAGATATTGGCATCGGATGGGCGCGGCATCACACGCAGCGCCGGCTGGTCATTCTCGCGATGATGCTGGAGAAGGTCGCCGAAGGGACTGAAATGCGAGTCGTAATGATCTGACATGGGAACGGTGGCTGATTGAAGCGTGGAAAATGATCCCCGGTCGGCCAAGCGCCGCAGAATCGAGCGCGAAGCGACGACAAAGCGACGACAAAGCGACGACAAAGCGACGACAAAGCGACGACAAAGCGCATGGGACCGCTGGAATTGTAGTGGAAAACCAGTACGATGGTGATTGACCGTCGGCCACGCTCCCGTCCTGCACGCACGCTGCCACGTTGGCCACGTTGCGGCTATTGCGCCGCGACATCGTTTCTACCGCGCTTCCACTCATCCCTTATCCTTCATGCGCCGATCTGCTTCCCCGCCTGCCCCTGCGGCTGCCGCCACCCATGGCGATGCTCGCCGTGATTGGCAGACTATCGTTTCGCTGCTGCCTTATCTCGCCGGCTTCAAAGTCCGCATCGGCTTGGCACTCAGCTGCCTGATTGCCGCGAAAGTCGCGAATCTGGGGGTGCCGCTGTTGCTGAAGCTGATCATCGACCGCCTATCGGCCGCGAAAAGCCTGACCGCGCTCGGGCGCAGCCACGATTCGCCGACGTTGATCCTGGTTGGTGGCGTCGGTTTGCTGGTCATCGCGTATGCGATCGTGCGCTTGTCGACGTCATTGTTCACCGAGTTGCGCGAACTGTTGTTTGCGAAAGTAACCGAAAACGCAGTCCGGGAGATCGCCCTGAAGGTGTTTCGGCATTTGCACGCATTGTCGCTACGCTTTCATCTGGACCGGCAAACGGGCGGCATGACACGCGATATCGAACGCGGTACGCGCGGCATTCAGACCGTGATCTCGTATTCGATCTATAGCATCTTGCCGACGCTGATCGAGATCGCGCTCGTCCTGATCGTCTTCGTCACACGCTACGAGGCATATTACGCGCTGGTGACGTTGGTCGCACTGATCGCTTACATGACCTTCACCGTCAAGGTGAGCGCGTGGCGCACGCACTTTCGTCGCTCGATGAATGATCTGGAGTCGCGTGCGAGTTCGCGCGCGATCGATTCGCTGCTGAACTACGAGACCGTCAAATACTTCGGCAACGAGCGCTTCGAAGCGGAGCGTTACGACGAGAATCTGCGTCGCTTTCGGGCTGCCGCCGTGCGCTCGCAGCGTTCGCTGTCGATGTTGAATTTTGGACAGCAGGCGATTATTGCGACCGCGCTGGTGTTCATTCTTTGGCGCGCTACCCAGTCCGTGCTGGCCGGCCACCAAACGTTGGGGGATCTGGTGATGATCAATACCTTCTTGCTGCAGCTCTATGTGCCGCTGAATTTTCTCGGTGTCATCTATCGGGAATTGAAGCAGAGCCTGACCGACATGGATCGCATGTTCACGCTGACCGCGCAGGAACGGGAGATCGCGGACCCGCCGGGTGCGTCGCCGCTGCAGATCGGCCGGCATCTGGGAGCCGATGGGGTGGCCGATGCCACAGCGGACGTTGCGGCGGATATTCCGGCCGATGTTGCGGCGATGGGAGATCGTGCACCGCGCGCGATGCCGCCGTGCGCGCGCGTGGTGTTCGAGCATGTCGATTTCGCGTATCAATCGTCGCGCCAGATCCTGTATGACGTGTCGTTCGTCGTCGAGCCGGGCACCACCACCGCGATTGTCGGTCATAGCGGCTCGGGAAAATCGACCCTATCGCGACTGCTGTTTCGTTTCTACGACATCGATCGGCGCGGCCCGGGACGGATCAGCATCGATGCGCAGGATATTCGCGACGTCACGCAGGACTCGCTGCGCGCCGCGATCGGCATCGTGCCGCAGGATACGGTGTTGTTCAATGACAGCATTTACTACAACATTGCCTATGGTCGGCCAGATGCGTCACGCGAAGAGGTGGTTGCCGCCGCACAAGCCGCGCAGATCCATGACTTTATCGAGAGCCTGCCGCAGGGTTACGATACGTCGGTCGGCGAGCGGGGACTCAAATTGTCCGGCGGCGAGAAGCAACGCGTCGCGATAGCCCGGACATTGTTGAAAAATCCGCCGATCCTGATTCTGGACGAAGCTACATCGGCACTCGACTCGCGCGCCGAACGGGCGATTCAGGCCGCGCTCGATCGCATCGCGCGAGATCGCACGACCGTGGTGATCGCGCATCGGCTGTCCACGGTGGTGGGGGCGCAGCAGATTCTGGTGATGGAGCGCGGGCAAATCATCGAACGCGGCACGCACGCCGCGCTGCTGGCCGCGAACGGGGCCTACGCACAGATGTGGCAGCTTCAGCAACATGAGGCCGTTGCGGCGCAAGCCGATACCGCGGCCGACTGAAGCGAGCAGACCAGGCGGACCAGGCGGATTGAAGGACATTAACGGAAAGCGCTGATGGAAACGAAATGGCTGGAGGATTTTGTCTCGCTGGCGGAGACGCGCAGCTTCAGCCGCTCTGCGTCGTTGCGGCATGTCACCCAACCGGCGTTTTCGCGGCGCATTCAGGCATTGGAAGCCTGGCTGGGAGCGGAATTGATCGATCGGAGCGGCTTTCCGACACGATTGACGCAGGCGGGCAATATCTTTCACGCGCAGGCGCTGACGATGCTGAACCAGGCGCGCGAAGCACGGACCTTGCTGCGAGGGCAAGGCGCGGTCAGCGCGGCCACCATCGACTTTGCCGTCCCTCATACGCTATCGCTGACCTTTTTCCCGCGCTGGATCCAGGCGATCGATGAACGGGTGCGCGATGTGGTCGTCCCCGGCGATGCGTCGCCGGGCGAGTTGGTGTGTCCGGGCGGCAGGCTCCATGCGCGCTTGCGTGCGCTGAATGTCCATGACGCCGTGCTGACGCTGGCCGAGGGGGGCTGCGACCTGATGATGGGCTATCACCATCCGAGTCATCCCGTGGTGCTCGACCCGCGACGCTATGCGTTCCTGTCGCTCGGAGAGGAGACGATCAGTCCGTTTTGTGCGCCCCTGCCGGATGCACGAACCGACGGCACGGCGACGGCACCCCTATCGGTGTCTGCACCGGCATCGGCATCGACATCGACATCCGTCTCGTCGTTGGGGCGGTTGCCCCGGTTTTCGCTCCCCGGGCGGCCGGACGCGCCGGTGCCTTACCTCGCCTACAGTCCCGATGCGTATCTCGGTCGGATGACCGAGGTGTTGCTGATGCGCACCGCGCAACCGCTGTTTCTCGATCGCGTGTATGAGACCGATATGGCCGAAGGGCTGAAATTGATGGCGCAGGCCGGACATGGGATTGCGTTTCTGCCGCATAGCGCGGCCGCCGACGCGCTGATTTCTGGAAAGCTGGTCCGTCCTGGTCTGCCGGAGACCGTGTCCGCCGACGCTTTTTCGTTGACGATGGAAATTCGCCTGTACCGCGATAAATTGGCCGAAACGCCGCCCGCGCGTAAGGCATTGATCGATGCGGTATGGAACGCCGCGCAGCATCCGCTCGTCGCCGATTAGGCTATGCAAAAAAAGCATGGGTAAATGAACATACGGCATTGGCGTCTCGAAATCGATCGCCGTACATTGGCCGCATTGGATCGGTGCTGTTCCGCAAACGCTTACTGAACAGCCCTATCCGCTGGGCTTGCACGCCTGTAATGAGCACGTGCTGGCCTTCGACTGTTCATTTTTCGTGTGCTTTAGCGACCTATCGCTACCTTATTCGCGGAGTTTTTTCATGCCGGAAAGTCATGCCATTCCTTCTTATCTGAATGCCGATGCGTTGGGCCCATGGGCGAGCTATCTGCAGCAGATCGATCGCGTGACGCCTCACCTGGGCCATTTGAGCCGATGGGTCGAAACGCTGAAGCGGCCAAAGCGCGTGATGATTGTCGATGTGCCTATTCAGCTCGATAACGGCACTATCGCGCATTTCGAAGGCTATCGGGTTCAGCACAATGTGTCGCGCGGCCCGGGCAAAGGCGGTGTGCGTTTTCACCAGGACGTGACGCTGACCGAAGTGATGTCGCTTGCTGCGTGGATGTCGGTGAAGAACGCGACGGTGAATGTACCGTTCGGCGGCGCAAAGGGCGGTATCCGGGTTGATCCGCGCAATCTGTCGCGCCCGGAACTGGAACGCATGACGCGCCGTTACACCAGCGAGATCAATGTCATCATCGGGCCGAATACGGACATCCCGGCGCCGGACGTCAACACCAACGAACAGGTGATGGCTTGGATGATGGATACCTACTCGCAGAATCAGGGGCGTACGGTGACCGGTGTGGTGACCGGCAAGCCGATTTCGTTGGGCGGAAGTCTCGGGCGCCGCGATGCCACCGGTCGGGGCGTCTTTGTGGTTGCGTCGGAAGCCGCGCGCAAGATTGGTCTGGACCTCGAAGGCGCGCGCATCGCGGTGCAGGGTTTCGGGAACGTCGGCGGCGTCGCCGCGCGGTTGTTTCAGGATGCCGGCGCGAAGATTGTTGCGGTGCAAGATCATAGCGCGACGCTGTATGCGCCGAATGGCCTGGACGCGCGCCAACTGCTCGCACATGTCGAACAACATCGTCGTATCGAAGGTTTCGAAGGCGCAGAAACGCTGCGCGACCGGGACGCTTTCTGGAAAATCGAAACGGACATTCTGATCCCCGCCGCGCTCGAAGGCCAGATTAACGCGTCGAACGCCGGTGACATCCGCACGAAGATTCTGGTCGAAGGCGCCAACGGCCCGACCACCCCGGATGCCGACGATATCCTGACCGAGAATGGCGTGCTGGTCGTCCCGGACGTCGTGGCCAACGCTGGCGGCGTGACCGTGAGTTACTTCGAATGGGTGCAGGATGCGGCCAATTTCTTCTGGAGCGAGGAAGAAATCAACCTGCGTCTCGAGCGCATCATGCGCGAAGCGTTCTCGGCCGTCTGGCAAGTGAGCCGTGACAAGGAAGTGACGTTACGTACGGCAGCGTACATTGTGGCTTGCACCCGCATTCTCGAAGCACGTGAAATGCGCGGCCTGTATCCATGATCGATGTTTTGCTGAAAACCCGACATTCCGCATGAAATTTTGCGGGTGGCGGGTCCTTCCGGATTGTACGGACAGGGCTTCTTGTTATATAACTGCAGGCGAATCGTCAGCGTAGTGAATGTTGCCGTGATGGCGATTCGTAATGTGTGTCGACCCGCTCCGAGGGAGAAGCGGCGTGGATCGACGATGTGGTTATCGGCAAGGAGATCATCGCAATGACTGTAAGAACACTATCGCTGGCCCTGTGTGTGCTGGGTGCCGTATCGATGGGCGCGCACGCGCAGCAAAGCGATACCAGCGAGACGCTGAAAAAAATCAAAGACACCGGCGTCATCTCGCTCGGTCATCGGGAATCGTCGATCCCGTTTTCGTATTATGACGACAAGCAGCAAGTGATCGGTTATTCGCAAGACTATGCGAACGCGATCGTGGCTGAGGTCAAAAAAACGCTGAATCTCCCGAATCTTCAGGTCAAGCTGATCCCCGTCACGTCACAGAACCGCATTCCGCTGCTGCAAAACGGCACGATCGATATCGAATGCGGTTCGACGACCAATAACCTCGAACGTCAAAACCAGGCGGCATTCACCGATACGATCTTTGTCATCGGTACCCGTCTGATGACAAAGAAAAGCTCGGGTATCAAAGGCTTTGACGATCTGAAAGGGAAGACCGTCGTGACGACAGCGGGTACCACGTCCGAGCGCCTGCTTCGCAAGATGAATCAGGACAAAAGCATGGGCATGAGCATCATCAGCGCCAAAGATCATGGTGATTCGTTCATGACATTGTCGAGCGGCCGTGCCGTCGCGTTCATGATGGACGATGCATTGCTTGCCGGCGAGCGCGCCAAGTCGCCGGATCCGCAGGACTTCGTGATTGTGGGCGAGCCGCAATCGAAGGAAGCGTACGGCTGCATGCTGCGAAAGGCCGATGCCGGCTTCAAGAAAGTCGCAGATACGGCTATCTCGCAGGCACAAACGTCCGGTACTGCGTTGAAGTGGTACAAGCGCTGGTTCCAGTCGCCGATTCCGCCTAAGGGCCTGAACCTGGACTTCCCTGTCAGTCCGGATATGGAAGCCATTTTCAAGGAACCGAACGACAAGGCGCTGTAATCGACGCTTGCTGAGGCGGATGGCGGATGGCGCGTCGCTCGACGTCGCTCCGCCGCTTCGTCACTGTGCCGCCTCGTCATGCGCCGCTTCATCACTTTTGTCGCAAAGTCGCAACGTCGTCAAGCCCGGCCCGCCTTTCTGGCGGGCTTTTTACAAAAGTCATCTGTATTCGCAGGCAGCGCCGCTGCTGTTTTTTTGGAGTGCCAGCATGGCTTATCACTGGAACTGGGGCATGTTGCTGAGTCCGGTTTCCACCGGCGAACCCACGACCTATCTCGGCTGGCTGATGTCTGGATTCGCCATCACGGTTGAACTCTCGCTGTTGGCTTGGGTAGTCGCATTGATCGTCGGTTCGTTTTTCGGGGTGTTGCGAACCATGCCGGGCAGCGGGGCGCGGGCGATCGGGACGACGTTCGTCGCGGTGTTCCGAAATATCCCGCTGATCGTGCAGTTTTTCATCTGGTATCTGGTGATCCCGGAACTGGTCCCGCCCGCCATTGGCTCGTGGTACAAGCAATTGCCGCCAAATGTGCAGTTTTTCAGCTCCAGCGTGATCTGTCTGGGATTATTCACTGCGGCGCGCGTGTGTGAGCAGGTGCGCTCCGGGATCGAAGCGTTACCGCGTGGCCAACGGGGCGCCGCTCAGGCATTGGGACTCACGCAGGCGCAAACCTATCGCTATGTACTGCTTCCGGTCGCGTTCCGGATCATCGTGCCGCCACTGACGTCGGAGTTTCTGAACGTCTTCAAGAACTCCGCAGTGGCGTCGACGATCGGTTTGTTGGAGCTGTCCGCCGAAGCCCGTCAATTGGTCGATTACACCGCGCAAACCTATGAGTCGTTCATTGCGGTGACGCTCGCGTATTTCATCATCAACATGGTGGTGATGCAGGCCATGCGTTGGGTTGAGAAGCGCACGCGTCTGCCCGGTTACATCGGAGGGAAATGATGCATCAATTCAATTGGTCTTCGATACCCGGATCGCTTGGCGTGCTGTGGCAAGGTGCGCTCGTGACATTCGAGATCACCGTCTTCGCAGTGATCGTCGGCATTGCATGGGGCACGGTGCTCGCGTTGCTGCGTCTGTCCGGTTCGCGTGTGCTGGCGATGTTCGCGAACGTCTATGTCACGTTCTTTCGATCGATTCCGCTGGTGATGGTGTTGCTCTGGTTCTTTCTGATCGTGCCGCAAGTGCTGCAATCGGTACTGGGCTTGTCGCCGACTATCGATATCCGCTTCGCGTCGGCGATGATCGCGTTTGCGTTATTCGAAGCGGCTTACTACTCGGAGATCATCCGCGCGGGTGTGCAGAGCGTCGCACGCGGGCAGGCGCAAGCGGCATCGGCGCTTGGACTGACGTATGCGCAGTCGATGCGCCTAGTCGTATTGCCGCAGGCGTTCAAGGCGATGGTGCCGTTACTCTTGACGCAAGGAATTGTTTTATTCCAGGATACGTCGCTGGTCTATGTGATCGGGCTGGCCGATTTTTTCCGTACGTCGACCAATATTGGCGATCGTGACGGCACGACGGTCGAGATGGTACTGTTTGCGGGTGCCTGTTATTTCGTGGTCTGCGTCATGGCTTCGACCCTCGTCAAACGCATGCAAAAGAGGTATGCAAGATGATCGTAATGAACAATGTGTCGAAATGGTATGGTCAGTTCCAGGTGCTGACCGACTGTTCGACGGAAGTGAAGAAAGGCGAAGTGGTGGTGGTGTGCGGTCCGTCCGGATCGGGTAAATCGACGTTGATCAAAACCGTCAACGGTCTCGAACCGGTGCAGCAGGGCGATATTACGATCGATGGCGTGTCGGTTGTCGATCGGAAGACGAATCTCTCGAAACTTCGCGCCCGTGTGGGCATGGTATTTCAACACTTCGAGCTCTTTCCGCATTTGTCGATCACGCAGAATTTGACGCTTGCGCAAATCAAAGTGCTCGGACGCGAGAAAGACGAGGCGGCGGTCAAAGCGATGAAGTTACTCGATCGCGTCGGACTGCGCGCGCATGCGGATAAGTTTCCGGGGCAGCTGTCCGGCGGGCAGCAGCAACGCGTGGCGATTGCGCGGGCGTTGTCGATGGACCCGATTGCGATGCTGTTCGATGAGCCGACGTCTGCGCTCGATCCGGAAATGATCAACGAAGTGCTGGACGTGATGGTCGAGTTGGCGCAGGAAGGGATGACGATGATGTGCGTGACCCATGAGATGGGGTTCGCGAAGAAAGTCGCCCACCGAGTGATCTTTATGGATCAGGGACTGATCGTCGAGGACGACCGCAAGGAAGCGTTTTTCGAGAGTCCGAAGTCGGAGCGCGCGAAGGATTTTCTGGCAAAAATCCTGCATTAAGCGAGCGCACGGTCGTCTATCGCGCAGCGGGGCAGCCCCCACGCAGTCGGACAGTTGTACGGTCTTGGTACAGGGAGGCGGAAGTGCAACGGCGGCTGGCGTCCGCGGCACGCCTACATCGTCAGTAGCAGAAGCGCGAGCAGGCCGAGGCGGAGCTGGCGATGGCGCCGCCGATCAACGCACCCAACAAGAGATTTTCGCCGCTGGTCGCACAGCCTTGCAGACTGAGCACGGTGAGCAGGGTGCTCGCTAATAGAATCTTGCGCATGATGTTCGCTGCCTCGTGGGTCTCTTCGCGTAGGCGGGGTGGGTGGGGCCGATAGGGGGACGGTCGGTCCCCTGCGGCTAGATCAGTAGCGAGATGATGCCGCCGACGGTAATCGCCGCCGCCAGCCATTTACCCGCGGAATAAGCGTTGTCTGTATTTTTTGCGGCGTCCTCGGGACTCTGTAGCCCGAGCGATCCATACGCAAACGACTTCAACGCCGACGCTGGCGGATGGGCTTTGCCATCGACATCCTTGCCGTCTTTATCGTCCTTTCCATGCGCATGCTTGTGATGCGCATCGGCATGATGCGTCGCATGCGAGCTTTCGCCCGGTGTCGTCCCTTCGACGCCGTGATCCTCTTTTTCCGCCTTCGCTTCTTTGTCCGCGCGTGCGCTTTTGGCCGCGGCGTGCGCGTCGTCGGCGGACTTTGCGTCTTTATCGCCCTTCGTGTCTTTCGCGTCCTTCGTCGCATCCGCCGAGGACGACGCATCGCTCGCGGTGTTCTTCGCGGCGGTCGATTCGGCCGCTTGCGCATCCTTTGCCGATTGCGATAACGTCAGCTTGGTACTGGACGACGGCGCGCTATCCTTTGCCACGTCTGTCGACGAGGAGGAGGGCGCGTCGGTGGACGACGCGCCGACGCGCGCGCTGGCGTCTGGGCTTTTCGCTGCGGCAGTTTGCGCCGCCGAAGCATTGGCATTCGCGACTTGCATGGGCGTTCTCTGGTCTTGCGGTAAATGAGCCGACACGCGGGACGTCAGCCCCTCTCTTACCTGTTTATCGGCAAGCGCAGCGAAATCCTTAGGCCGATCTCGGATTTTTTTGCATCGCCGAGTGCTGTCCGTCCGTTATCGCTCAGTCGCCTGCCATCGCACGATCGTCCTGATCGTCGATCACGGCTTCCAGCGCGTCGGCTCGGTCGCCGGGTATGTCAGTGTTTCCGGCGCTTCCCGTTACCGGCACGCATGTCGACGACGGGAATGCCGGGAGTGCCGAGACGGCGCGCAACGGAGAAGAGAGCGCCGACGCAAACGGATTCGGAAAGGTGTCGAGCGACGCCATGCCGCTCCCCAGCGGATGCCGTTCACGCGGTTTTTGCGCGGCCTCGAATACGCTCGGTGGCACCGGTATCTGGGTGCGGGCAGCAATATCGCCGTCCTTGAACAGATACAAATCGCCGGGCGCAAACGCGGTCCAGACCTCGTCATCGGTCAACGGCAGCGTGCCGATCACGGTGACGCGGTCTTCCGGTGTCGTGTATTGCGCGAAGTCGATCGACATATCGGCATCGATCAGATGCGCGGTCGAAAACGGCCATTGCCGCGTCAGGTACTGCAAATGGGTCGAGCAATGCGCAAACATCGATTGACCGTTCGACATCAGGAAATTGAACGTACCGTGCGCGGTGATCTGCCGCGTGATGTCGGCCACGCCATCGAATAACTCATCCTGCGGCGGCTGGGCACCGGGAAAGCGCTCGCGCAGCCCCTGCAGCATCATGCAAAATGCGCGCTCGCTGTCCGTCGTGCCGACCGGCTGATAAATCCCGCTCAGTTCGGGCTCGAATGCGTGCAGATCGCCGTTATGCGCAAAGATCCAGTGTCGGCCCCACAACTCACGCATGAAAGGGTGGCAATTTTCGAGCATCGGCAGCCCTTGCGTCGCTTTGCGGATATGCGCAATCGTGTTCTTCGATTTGATCGGATAGCGTTTCACGAGATCCGCGATCGGAGAGTTGCAAGACGACTGATGATCGATGAACAAGCGACAGGCCTTGTCCTCGAAAAAAGCGATGCCCCAACCATCGGCATGGTGATCGGTAATGCCGCCACGCGCGGCGAAGCCGGTGAACGAAAACCGGACATCGGTCGGCGTGGCGCAGTTCAGTCCCAGGAGTTCACACATGCGATTCACACATTTGGCGGCGGTCGGCCGGAGGGCCAGGTTGGGTTACAACGGTCGGACGAGTACAATGACGCGGTTGAAGAATAGCACTGCATAAACCGGGTTAGTAGGCCGGATTGCGCGGGTTTTCGGGCCTATCTCTCAGTTTGTCTCTAAATTGGTGCCTCATTTGGCGCCCGATTTGATGTCCGACCTGACTGCCGGGCGCGTTGGCGTGGCCTGCCGTTCGGCGCTCGTGTGCGGATGCATGGCCGTCTGCTTGGGCTCACTGCTCGGTTGTCTGCTTTGCGGTTCGCATTGTTGCTTGCCTTGATGCTTTTCTTTCGACCGATTTCCGTTTGTTCGACCTTCCTCTGACCGCCGCGACGAATGACCATGACTGCCACCGCCTCTGCTTCGGCCCCCACTTCGACCATCGCTGCGAATGCCGACGCTGCCGACGCTGCCCCCGCGTCCACCGTGACTGAACTTACGTTGACCCGTCCGGATGACTGGCACTTGCACGTGCGGGACGGCGACATGCTGGCGGCTGTGTTGCCGCACACCGCGCGTCAGTTTGCCCGCGCGATCATCATGCCGAATCTGCGGCCGCCGGTGACCACGACCGCCCAGGCGCTCGCGTATCGCGAGCGGATTCTGGCTGCCGTGCCGGCAGGCTTGTCATTCACGCCGCTGATGACGTTGTATTTGACCGACAACACGCCGCCGGAAGAAATTCGACGCGCGCGCGAGAGCGGTCATGTTCGCGCGGTAAAGCTGTATCCGGCAGGCGCGACGACGAATTCCGATGCGGGCGTAACCGATTTGTCGAAGTGCGCGAAAACGTTGGATGCCATGCAGGAAGCCGGTATACCGCTGCTGTTACATGGCGAAGTAACCGATCCGGTCATCGATCTGTTCGACCGCGAGCACATGTTCATCGATCAGGTGCTGATTCCGCTGCGGTCCCGCCACCCCGGTTTGAAGATCGTGTTCGAGCACATCACCACGCGTCAGGCAGCCGATTACGTACGCGATGCCGACGCGGCACCCGGCATGCTGGGCGCGACGATCACGCCGCAGCATCTGTTGTTCAATCGCAACGCGATATTTGCCGGCGGTGTGCGGCCGCACTATTACTGCCTGCCGGTACTGAAGCGCGAGGAGCATCGATTGGCGCTGGTGGCCGCCGCGACATCCGGCAATCCACGGTTCTTCCTCGGTACCGACAGTGCGCCGCATCAGCAGGGTCTGAAAGAAAACGGCTGCGGCTGCGCCGGTTGCTACACCGCGCCACATGCGCTCGAACTGTATGCGGAAGCGTTCGAAAAGGCGGGCGCATTGGATAAGCTCGAAGCATTCGCGAGTTTTTACGGTCCGGATTTCTATCAGCTGCCGCGCAACGCCTCGAAGGTCACGCTCAAACTCGAGCCTTGGACGTTACCCGCTGTGTACGAATCGGCCGGTCAACCGGTCGTACCGCTGCGCGCCGGGGAGACGATCGGCTGGCGCCTGGTCGACTGAGCGATCGAATGGTCTTCGCGACTTGACGGCCCGACGCTCTCCGGTGTGAGCGGTGTGTAAGTAGGCTAGGCGAGCAGGCTGAACCAGACAGGCTGAACAAGTCAGGC